>JBDSNK010000060.1:0-11890 GCA_039915385.1 Dokdonella sp. | reverse complement strand
CGTGCCTATTCGTGCGCCAGCTTTCGTAAGGTGGGGGTTGCGACATATGCATTCCTCTGACAGAGGTTGAATAGACACAAATATCGTCACGAGCCCAGCGCCCCAAACGCCTCCCGCGTCAGATTCTCCGGCTCGCCCTCCGTACACACCACGTCGTCCTCTATTCGAATGCCGCCGTACTTGCGGAACGCATCGACCTTGGTCCAGTCGATGTCTTTCGACGCCGGCTTCTCCTTCAATCCCGCGAGCAGCATGTCGATGAAGTAAAGGCCGGGTTCGATGGTGACGACCATGCCCGGTTCGAGCGAGCGCGTCATGCGCAGATACGGATGGCCGGGCGGGCGCTGGATCGTGCCGCCGGCGTCGCTGGCCTGGAAGCCGGCGACGTCGTGCACCTGCAGGCCGATCGGGTGGCCGAGACCGTGCGGGAAGAACACGTTCGAGACGCCGGTTTCGACCGCGCTTTCCGCGCTCATGCGGATGAAACCGTGCTCCTTCAGGATGCCGGCGAGCACGTGGTGTGCGTGGATGTGCAGCTCCGGATAACTCTGTCCGGCGCGCACTTTCGCGACGAAACCCTGTTGCGCGGCATCCACGGATTCGATCAGATCACGGAATTCGCCCGCATCGACGGACGCGTAGGTGCGCGTGATGTCGCTCGCGTAACCATGGAAACTTGCGCCCGCATCGATGAGGAACGAGTGCGAATGTGCGGGCGGCGCGTGGGCGAGTTCGGTGTAGTGCAACACCGCGCCATGTTCGTTGAGCGCGACGATATTGCTGTACGGCAATTCGTTGTCAGTCTGGCGTGCAGTGGAGAGATACGCCATGTGGATGTTGAATTCGGAATCGCCCGCGCGGAACGCGCGCTCCGCGGCGCGATGCGAACGCGCGCCGATCTTGCTCGCGACGCGCATCATTGCCAGTTCGTAGGCGGTCTTGTGCGAACGCTGGTAGTGCAGGTAGTCGAGCACGCTGGGCGGATTGTTCGCGACAAAACCGTCGAGCGCGGCGATCGCTTCGCCGACGATCGCGCAGCGCGTCGCGTCGTTGGGCAGATGCGCGCGTGCTTCCTTCGCCTCGCGAATAATCGTGATGTCGAAATGTTCGACCCAGTAGCCGGCCGGCGCTTCAGGCACGACATGCCAGTAGTCGTGCGGTTGCAGGTAGACGAGTTTCGGCTTCTTGCCCGGCGTGTAGACGAGCCACGAACCCGGCGCCTTGGCCACCGGAAGCCAGTGCTTGAAATGCGGATTGGTGATGAACGGGTAGGGGCGATCATCGAGGAACATCATCGCCGGCTGACCCGCCGCGACGACGAGGTGATCGAACTCGCCGCGCAGCAGCGCCTTGTCGGTGCGCGCCTTCAGTGTGGCGATGTGGTCGGCGAACAGCGGGTGCAGATCGGGATGCTGGGTGTCCATCGGCTATTCCTGGCGGCAAGCCCCCATTGTGCCGTGGTAATCGCACGACGTGTAGCCGGCGCTGCGGCCTCAGCCTGGCGAGAACTCGCGACGCAGCCAGTCGTCGAGCATGCGTTTCTCGTAGCGCAGCGGATCGTCGCGGCTTGCCGTCGCGCGACTCAGAAACGCGCCATCGTGCAAGGTTGCTTCGCCGCTGCGCACGAGCTTGCCATCGGCGGTCGTGAGTGTGTAGCGCAGATCGATGCGTGGTGAATAGATCTCCTTGACCACACGCACGTCGTCCCACCGTGGTCCACGCCAAGGCTCGCACGCGCCGGCGCGGCGGATATCGGTGACGGTGACGTCCAGACGCTGTCCCGCGGCGATCACCTTGCTCGCTCGCCTCTGCAAGTGACGCGCGAGTTCAGCCAACCACTCCTCGGGTTTGACGCCGTTGCGACACGCGTTCTGGCGCACCTCGGTGAACGCAGAAGGATCGGTCCAGTCCACCTTGACTGCTGGCGGTGCGACTTCGGCCATCACGCGTGCGCAGCCTAACGCGAGCGCAACCGGAATCGACCAGTGCAATCGTTTGATCATCTGCAGGTACTTCATGGAAAGCCTCGGTTTTTCGCGCGGGCAACGCCCATCACCCGTCGCTCCACTGATGAGACGATCCAGGGTGGCAGACCGTCGCTCAGCTTAGCCAATGTCGTTTGGTGCCGGCGAGGATTTTGAGCATCTGCGGTTTCGCATACGGAAGCCGGCCGAGCGGGCCGAAAAACGTGTCCCGCAGCGGCGCAAGCAGGCGCGAATCTGATTGGAACAGCGGCGTCAGCCAGCGGCTCAACGTTTGATAGATCGCCACGTGGCGTGTGCGTTCGCGCGCATACGCAGCAAGTCCCGATTCGACATCCGTGTGTGCTCGAAGTTCGTTCGCGAGCGCCTGCGCATCGAGTAAAGCCATGTTCACGCCTTGTCCGAGCTGCGGGCTCATGCCGTGCGCGGAGTCGCCGATGAAGACCGTCCGTTCATGCCAGGGCCGGCGCAGCACGACGTCACGATAGCGAGCACGATTGAGTTGAGCCGGATCGACCAGCGCCTGCGTGCGTTGCGCCAGTTCCGGCCACAGCTGCGCGACATCGCGCTGCAGTTGCGCGAGCGCTGCCATGTCGAAGCTGTCGACGTGAGCGCCTGGCAGGCTGTAGTAGAACGTTAGCCAGCGTTTGCCGTCTTCGTTGCCCGGGCGCGTGCCGACCGGCAGCACGCCGAGCATTCTTCGCGTGCCGTCGTAGCGTTGGCGCAGTTCGTTGGCATACGGCCATTCATCGGCGGGCAGCAGGCACCACATCGCCCCCCAGGGATACGGCGCATCGCGTAACACGAGTTCGCTGGCAGCGCGCAAGCAAGAGTTGCTGCCGTCAGCTACGACGATGAGGTCATACGGGCCATATTCGGTACCCGAATCGTCGACGAGGCCACGGCTGCCGCCCGGTGTCGAGACGATGCGCGTGCCGGTACGAATCCGGGCGACAACGGCGCAGCGCTCATGCAGGAGCGTGAACAATGCGCCGCGCGTCATGCCAAGGCCGAAGCTGGCGGCCGACAAGTCCGCATAGCGCATGTCCATGACCAGACGCCCGGCTGAATTCACGCCATGCAGGCGTTCGATACGCGCGCCGTTGGCGAGTGCGGCTTCTCCCAATCCCAGTGCATCGAGCACGCCAAGACCGGTCGGCTGCAACAGAAAGCCGGCGCCGACCGGATGCAACTGCTGGCTGCGCTCGAAAAGTTCGATCGAATGACCGTCTCGTGCGAGAAACAGCGCCGCCGCTTGGCCGGCGGTACCGTAGCCGACAATCGCAATCTTCATGCAAGGCTCCGCTGACCGGCGTGCACTTTATCAGGGGGCGCGGCGGCGCTATCGAGTTCAGCCCGCCGGGTGGCCGCGCGCGCGCGAACGTGCTTGAATGCGCGCTGGAAGCGGGGGTGCCCACGGCAACATGGGCTGAGAGAGACCCTTCGAACCTGATCCGGTTGAACCCGGCGTAGGGAAGCTTCGCGGCCGCGGTCGATGACCAACGCAGCGTCCCGCTTTGATTGCGAATCCCTCGCCGGCCCACAAGGTTTGCGGGGCTATCCCGCGCCTGGCCCCGCTGCAATGCGGGCTATCAAAGAAAGCAGGACCCCAATCGATGAATGCCTTGCCCGCTGCGCTATTGCGCGAAACCGCAGAACTGTCCGAAACCGTGACGCGCCCGATTCCGGGTTCGCGCAAGATTCATGTCGAAGGATCGCGCGCAGACCTGCGGGTACCGATGCGTGAAATCGCTCTCGCCGACACGCCATCGATGTTCGGCGCGGAGACGAATGCGCCATTCGCCGTGTACGACACCTCCGGTCCGTACACCGATCCTGGCTATGCGGTCGATCTCACCGTCGGATTGCCGGCGTTGCGCGCGCGCTGGATCGAAGAGCGCAGCGACACCCAGCAACTTTCGGATTTCTCGTCGCCGTTTACGCGCCGACATGCGGTCGCGCCCTCGCTCGCCCACGTGCGTTTTCCGAATATCCCGAAGCCGCGCGTGGCCGTGTCCGGCGCAAACGTCAGCCAGATGCATTACGCGCGGCGCGGATTGATTACGCCTGAAATGGAATATGTCGCGATCCGAGAGAACCAGAAGCTCGATGCGATACGTGAGAAACATCTGCTGAAACAGCATGCGGGCCACTCGTTCGGGGCGTCGCTGCCCAGGTTGATCACGCCCGAATTCGTGCGCGATGAAATCGCGCGCGGACGCGCGATCATCCCGAACAACATCAATCACCCGGAAAGCGAGCCGATGATCATCGGTCGCAATTTCCTGGTGAAGATCAACGCGAACATCGGCAACTCCGCCGTCACCTCGTCGATTGCCGAGGAAGTGGAGAAGATGGTGTGGGCGATCCGCTGGGGAGCGGACACGGTCATGGATCTGTCCACCGGCAAGCACATCCACGAGACGCGCGAATGGATCCTGCGCAATTCGCCGGTACCGATCGGCACCGTACCGATCTACCAGGCGCTGGAAAAAGTAGGCGGCGTCGCCGAAGACCTCACCTGGGATCTGTTCCGCGACACGTTGATCGAGCAGGCTGAGCAGGGCGTCGACTATTTCACCATTCATGCCGGCGTGCGTCTGCCGTTCGTGCCGATGACGGCGCGGCGCGTCACCGGCATCGTTTCGCGCGGCGGTTCGATCATGGCGAAATGGTGCTTGGCCCATCACAAGGAAAGTTTCCTCTACGAGCGCTTCGAGGAAATCTGCGACATCATGAAGGCGTATGACATCGCGTTTTCACTCGGCGATGGACTGCGTCCCGGCTCGATCGCGGATGCGAACGACGAGGCGCAGTTTGCCGAACTCGATACGCTTGGCGAGCTCACGCAAGTCGCGTGGAAGCACGACGTGCAGGTGATGATCGAGGGCCCCGGCCACGTGCCGATGCACCTGATCAAGGAGAACATGGATCGTCAGCTGGAGAAATGCGGCGAAGCGCCGTTTTACACACTGGGGCCACTGACCACCGATATCGCACCGGGCTACGACCACATCACCAGCGCGATCGGCGCGGCGATGATCGGCTGGTACGGCACGGCGATGCTCTGCTACGTCACGCCGAAAGAGCACTTGGGTCTGCCGGACAAGCAGGACGTGCGTGACGGCATCATCACTTACAAGATCGCCGCGCACGCGGCCGATCTCGCCAAGGGTCATCCGGCGGCGCAGGCGCGCGACAACGCCTTGTCGAAGGCGCGTTTCGAATTTCGCTGGGATGACCAGTTCAATCTCGGTCTGGATCCGGAGAAGGCGAAGGAATTCCACGACGAGACCTTGCCCAAGGACGCACACAAGACCGCACACTTCTGCTCGATGTGCGGACCGAAGTTCTGCTCGATGAAGATCACCCAGGACGTGCGCGACTACGCCCGCGAGCACGGCATGGATGAAGTGGCTGCGCTCGATGCGGGGATGGCGGAAAAGTCCACGGAATTCCGCGCCGCCGGGGCGCAGATATACCTGTCAAAGAGGACAACTCCGTGAAGCTGCCCTTTGCCTTCATCCAGTTGCCACTGCAATTCGATGCGGACACGCTCGCGCGCGAAGTTCTCGGGTTTGGCCCGGAACACTGGCGCGAGCATCCGGAAAAGTACCCCGGAAATTTCTGGCTGCCGTTGATTGCCGCCGATGGCGACCCCGACAACGAATCTTTTTTTGGTCCGATGCGGCCGACGCCGTATTTGCTGCAGTCTCCCTATCTGATGCAGGCTCTGTCATGCATCAGCGCGGTCTGGGGTCGCACGCGGCTAATGAAGCTCACCGGTCAGGCCGAGGTCAGCCCGCATTTCGATATCAACTACTACTGGCGCGGTCGTGCGCGCGTGCATGTGCCGGTCGTGACCCAGCCGAGCGTGCGCTTTCTGTGCGGTGACCAGGAAGTCAACATGAAGCCTGGCGAGTGCTGGATTTTCGACACCTGGCGACGGCATCGGGTGATCAACGCGTCGGACGTCGAGCGAATCCATCTGGTCGCAGACACGGTCGGCAGCGATGGGTTCGGTGAATTCCTCAGGGAGGGAAGCAAGTCGGGCGTACCGGACCCGGAGGGATGGCGCACCAACTTCGTGGCGCCTACGGGAGAACGGGAACCCGCGTTGCGCTACGAATCGGTCAACCTGCCGGTGGTCATGACGCCGTGGGAAATGCGTGAGCACATCAACTTTCTCTTCAGCGAAACACGCCCGCATCCGCAGCTTGAGCTGGCACAGGCAGTCACATCGCGTTTTCTCGGTGCCTGGGGTGCCCTGTGGTCGGAATTCGGCGCGGATCCGGCTGGCTGGCCGGCTTATCGCAGGGCGCTGAATACCTACGAGCAGTTTCTCAGGGAAGCGGCGGGATCACTGCAATTGATCAACGACTCCCTGCTCGCAAACGCGCTGCGAATGATGGTCCTGTCGGTGTCGCTTCGCGATCAGCAGATCGCCGGAGGTGGTGAGCAGCGCCAGGCCGCCGCACCCGCGGATCCGATGGCGTCGCCATTGGCGACCTCACGAATGGCTGCGGGGCCGCGTGCCGGAGAGGGCGAGCGCGATCCAACCTTCGACCGGCCTGTGTTCATCATGTCGCCACCGCGCTCCGGCTCGACCTTGTTGTTCGAAACCCTGGCGCAGGCGCCCGATGTGTTCACGATTGGTCGCGAAAGCCATGCGTTGATCGAAGGTCTGCCGGGCCTCAACGTCCTCGATCACAATTACGACTCCAATCGGCTCGATGCGGCCGTTGCGACGCCGGCCGTGATCGAGGAACTCCGCCGGCGTTTTCTCGCCGAAGCGCACGACCGCCAACGTCGTGCGCCGAATGCTCCAGCGCTGCGGCTGCTGGAAAAGACCCCGAAGAATTCGTTGCGCGTCCCGTTCCTGGCGAAGGTTTTCCCGGAAGCGCGTTTCGTCTATCTCTATCGCGATCCACGCGAGACGCTGAGCAGCATGACCGAAGCATGGCAGTCGGGACGATTCGTCACGTATCCCGAGCTGCCCGGCTGGAAAGGCTTGCCGTGGTCGCTGCTGCTGGTGCCGGGTTGGCGCGAATTGAACGGATTGCCGCTGATGGAAATCGTGGCGCAGCAGTGGGAGGCCACCACGCGCATTCTCCTCGACGACCTGGCCGGCGTGCCCGCGGACCGTATCCACGTCGCTCGTTACGATGCGTTGCGTGCCGATTCGGGTTCCGAGATCACGCGTTTGTGCGCAGGATTGGATTTCTCCTGGGATCGTCCGCTCGACTCGCAACTGCCGTTGTCGCGCTATACCGTGACGCCACCGGATGCGCAGAAGTGGCGACGGCATGAACGCGAGATCGAACTGGTGTTGCCAAAATTGCAGGCGACTATCGAGCGAGCTCAGCGCTTGGCCGCGCGTTAAGGGGCGTCGGTTGCGCCACATCGAGAGCTCCTCGCGGCGCCCGTCGCAGCCCGCGTTGTTCGAGGCAGGCCGATGGCGCGACGCATCACGAAACGCGTCGGCGTGGACGGTCGCGGTGCGCGTGAAACGCGGAAGGCAGCCGCGCTAGCCGCCCGGTCAGCTGCGGGACATGAAAGCCCCGTACTATGAACGGATCGTGCCGCTTGCCGGCGCGACCCTTAGTGCGACCCACCCACCATCAAGGAGGCAGGCATGGCCGCGAAACCGTTTCTCTCCGATATTCAGACCATTCGCAAGCGGGCGCGCCAGCACATGGAACGCGGCGCCGTTACCGATAGCTACACCTTGAATCGCGACACTGTGCTCAAGCTGCTTAACGAAGCATTGGCTACCGAGATCGTCTGCGTGCTGCGCTACAAAGCACACCACTACCTCGCCTCCGGGATCAACGCCAAAAGCGTTGCGGCCGAATTCCTGGAACACGCAAACGAGGAGCAGGCGCACGCAGACCAGATTGCCGAGCGCATCACGCAGCTGGATGGCACGCCGAATTTCTCTCCCGACGGACTCACGGGCCGCAGCCACTCCGAATTCGTCGTGCCGGAGGAGCTGGCGGCGATGATTGAGGAGAACCTCGTAGCCGAGCGCATTGCGATCGACAGCTATCGCGAGATCATCGCCTATGTCGGCGACGCCGACACGACCACCAAGCGCATGCTCGAAGGCATCCTCGCGATGGAAGAGGAACATGCTGAAGACATGAAGACATTGATGGAAAACTTCGGCAAGAAGGGTGAGCCGGCCAAGCCGGCCGGTGTAAAAAGTAAAAAGAAGTAATCCGCCAGCATTCGTGAAGGGTCGCGTGCGCCAAGCGGCGTGGGCGACCCGTCTGTCCGCCCAGGATGGACGCATGACTGCGATACGCCGGATACAATCGCCGCATCGATTGGGCAGCATGGAGATCGCAGACATGGCTAGTTGGCTGATTCGCGGCATCGGCGCGCTGGTGCTCGCGTATGTGCTCGGCGTGCTTGCGCTGATGTGGTGGTGGGATAGCGAGCCGCCGCATTTTGACGTCGCAGCGACCGCGCAGGCGCGTGTGGTCGCGAAGAACGAGCACGTCGTCACCGGCACCATCACCACGGCGGCGCTGATGACCACGGCGGAAACCCTGCTCGACAAGCGTGGGGGTTATCTCAGCAACGACAAATTCCCGCCGGGCGCGTTGATGGACAACGTGCCGAACTGGGAATTCGGCGTGCTGACGGCGACGCGCGATCTCGCGCGCTCGTTGCGCAACGACTTCAGTCGTTCGCAGACTCAATCGGTCGAGGACAAGGATCTGCAGGAAGCCGATCCGTTGTTCAGCTCGCCAAACGATCGCTGGCTGTTGCCGAGCTCGGAAAGCCAGTACCGCAAGGCGATTGATCATGTCGACGGCTACCTGACCCGGCTCAGCGACAACGACGCGAGCAACGCGCAGTTCTATGCGCGCGCCGACAATCTCACCGACTACCTGCAGACGGTTTCGGCGCGACTGGGTTCATTGTCGCAGCGCCTGTCGGCGGCTGCGGGGCAAGTGCGTATCGATACCGATCTCGCTGGAGACCAGCACGCGCAACAGTCGACGCCGGCGACGAGCCCGCGCATGGTGCAGACGCCGTGGTCGAAGATCGACGACAACTTCTACGAAGCGCGCGGCTACACCTGGGCGTTGCGTGAGCAGCTCGAAGCAATCCGCGTCGATTTCGCGCCGATCCTTGCGAGCAAAAACGCGCTGGTGAGTCTGGAGCAGGTGATTCGCGAACTCGAAGAATCGCAGAAACCGCTTGGTAGCCCGATGGTGCTGAATGGAATGCCGTTCGGCTTTTTCGCCAATCATTCGCTGGTGATGGCGAACTATATTTCACGCGCGAACGCAGCGGTGATTGATTTGCGCGAGTTGCTCAAGCGCGGCTGACATGAGTTGATTCCCACAGTTATCGATGCTTTCGACTCAGCGGTGCTTTGCCCCCCCTTCAAGGGGGTGAAGAGGCGCGCTTGCGCGCCATCGGTCCGCGCGCGGATGAACGCACGAAGGCTCTGCCGGAGGGCCGGGGGCGTTGGGTGGGATGGTGTTGCTCGATGTCATTCCACACCAAGGCATCGCGGCGGAGGCCGCTCCCACAAGCAAACGCGACAGCGCCTGCGCCACATGCCAAGATTCCCTATTCCCTTGTCCCGAATCGCAGCACGATGACTCCTGCGTTTTCCGTTTGTCCCAACTGGTCGCATTGGCGCGCGGTGTTCGAGCACCCGCTGTTCCTCGGCTTGCTCCTGCTCGCGCCGATCGTATGGCTGCTGGGACCGGTGCCGATCGACGAGACGCGCTACCTCGCCGTCGCGTGGGAAATGCGCCAGACCGGCGAGTTCATCGTGCCGCACCTCAACGGTGCGACTTACGCACACAAGCCGCCGCTGCTGTTCTGGCTGATCAATATCGGCTGGTTGTTCACCGGCGTGCATGCGTGGACGGGACGTGCGGTCACGCTGGCGTGTTCGCTGGTGAGCCTGGTGCTGGTACAGCGGTTGACGCTGCGCCTGACGGCATCGGTTGCAGCGGCGCGCTTGTCGATGTGGTTCCTGCTCGGGGCGATTTACTTCGCGGCGTTTGCGAATGCCATCATGTTCGACGTACCCCTCGCGACGTGCGTACTTTTTGCGGTGCACGGTCTCCTCGATCTAGTCGAAGGGCGCACGCGGCGCGGCGTGCTGGTCACCGGCGCCGCGATTGGGCTCGGCATACTGGTCAAGGGGCCGGTGATGCTGCTCGACATCGCTTCCATCGCACTGACCGCACCGTGGTGGGCGCCGGATGCGCTACGCGAGCGACGTGCGCGCTACTTCGGCGCATTTGCATTCGCGTTCCTGCTCGGCGCAGCGATTGGTCTTGCCTGGGCGATTCCGGCTGCGCTACACGGTGGCGATGCGTATGCGCGTGCGATCTTCCTCAATCAGACCTTCGATCGCATCGAAGCGGTCAAGGGTGCCAGCGCGCATGGCCGCCCGATCTGGTGGTACGCGGTGGTGTTTCCGCTGATGCTGTTGCCTTGGCCGCTGGTATTCCGTGCGTCATGGACGAAGGTGCGCGCACTCGCGGGGGACCGCGCGGTGCGCCTTGGCCTGTGTTGGGTCGTTCCGACCTTCATCGCGTTCTCGCTGATCGGTGGCAAGCAGCCGCACTATCTGCTACCGGCAATTCCGGGCGTCGCGCTCATGCTCGGCATCGGGCTCGACCGCGGCGCTCTGCGCGTGCGCGTGCACCTGTTCGCACTGTTTCTGGTCGGGCTCGGCATTCTTTTCGCCATGATTCCGCACTATGCGTCGACGCGCGATACCTACGAATATTTCGGGGATACCTCGCCATTTTGGGGTGTTGCAGTGGCGACCATCGGCATTGGAATGCTGTTTTGTGCCAGGCGCATCGAACACCCTGCCTGGCCGGCGTTGGCCACCCTGGCACTCGTGCTAATGGTCAAACTTGCAGTCATCGAAGGCCCGGGCGATCGCTACGACATGCGACCAATATCCGCTCAGGTCGCTGCGGCACAATCGAGCGGACAGCCGATTGTGCATTTGGGCTGGCACCATGGCGTATACGAGTTTGCCGGACGCCTGACACAACCATTGCCCGTACTGGGCGACTCCGACGCATTCGCCGCATGGGCGCGGCAGCATCCAGACGGGCTCGTCGTGAGTTTCTACGGGCGCTTCCGCTTTCGCGCGAAACCGCTATTTACGCAGGCGTTTCGCGGCGTCGAAGCTTCTATCTGGAGGGCGAGCGATGCGCTCGCATCCGGCGTAGATCCGGCAGTTGCGCATACGCGTGATGCGAGCGAAGACGCTTCCGACGACTAGGTTTCCGGCAAGGTCTCAGGTGCTGACTGATGGTGGGTTGCGGGCACACCGTGAAGAAGGTCGTTCCCTGCTGAAACTCACAGCTTCACTTCGACGTTGTAGCGTTCGACGCCAGCAAGAATTTCCAGCTTGGCACCGGCAGCATCAACCCAGCCGTCGAGCTTGACCCACTTGCCCTTCTCCAGATCCTTGTAGTGCTCGAAGAAGTAGCCGATGCGCTCGAGCCAGTGGCCGGATACCTGGCCGATATCGGCAATGTGCGCATAGCCTGGGAACGTCTTCGGGTGCGGCACGACGATGAGTTTCTCGTCGGCGCCGGCTTCGTCGGTCATGCGCAGCATGCCCACTGGGCGGCAACGGATCACCGATCCCGGAACGAGCGGCAGAGGCAGGATCACCAGCGCGTCGAGCGGATCACCGTCACCGCCGAGTGTGTGCGGCACGTAGCCGTAGTTGCACGGATAGCGCATCGGCGTCGACAGCACGCGGTCGACGAAGATCGCGCCGGAGGCCTTGTCGACCTCGTACTTGACCGGCTCGGCATCCTTCGGAATCTCGATGATGACGTTGATTTCGTCCGGCACCTTGTTGCCGGCGGGAACGCGTTCCAAACCCATGGCTAGATCCT
>JBDSNK010000369.1:0-9357 GCA_039915385.1 Dokdonella sp. | reverse complement strand
CTTGCTGCAGGCCAGTTCGCACTCCGGTCAACGGATCGCTCCGCTGGTGCCGTCTATTCCTGCAGCCTGATCTCGCAGCCTTTGCAGGAGGTTGCCATGGTGCTCGGATGATCGTCTCATCCGAGGTCGACCTGCGCAACTGAGACACCGACGCGTGCAAGCCGGCGTTTGTGATTGCTCATGACCCTGATCTTCGGAGCAGGTCCATCGGCGCGGTAGCGATCAAATCTCTCTTCCTGCCGTTGGCTGGGCCCGCGTTTCCCCAGCCATCGGGCACGGGTGCGCCGAACAGGTTAACAGGGAGGTGTTGCCCTGCAGCGCCGGGTCAACAATGTTCGCAGCCGGCGTTTTGAACCACTCACTCACTTTTTTGCTGGGTGGGGGCCGTGACGTGACCTTTCATGCCGGTCTTGAGGGCGCCGAGCCCCTTCGACATCGGCGCGCGGGTGGGCCTTGTCGTGATTTCTCCGGGAACAGCGAGCGCCTGAGTCGTGTGTCGCAGGCGCCCGTCCGCGCGCGCTCCCAACGCAAAGTTAAGATTCTCCGTGCCGTCGGCGCGTGCGTCCATCGCCGCATACCGGTACGCTTCGCGGCCGTCGTCGTGCCGTCCCCCGGAATACGAGAAGAGAACCATGCGATTCCTGAAAATACTCAGTGTGCTGGTCGTGCTTGCGTTGATCGTCGGCGGAATCGTGCTGTGGACGTTGCCGGCCGATGTCGCTTACCGCTATGGCGCGAAATATCTGGGTCCGGTCGCATTGACTGGCCTGCGCGGCACCGTCTGGGATGGCCATGCCGATGGCGTCAGCGTGTTTGGCCGCGATATCGGCGAGCTCGACTGGCATGCGCAGAAGCGTCCATTGCTGGGCGGCCAGGTGGTCGCTGACTTGCGTATCAAGGGTGCCGACGTCGATGCCGCGGGGCTCGTCACGCGCATGGGCGGCGGCACGATCACCGCGCGCGACCTTCGGTTTCGCATGCCGGCGGAGTTGCTCGCGCCAGTGCTGGCGCTGGGCGACCTGAAAGTGCTGGGCACCGTCAACGGCATGGTCAGCGAGGCAACCCTGGTTGGCAGCGTGCTGCGCACCGCCAGTGGCAATGGACGCTGGAGCGAGGCGGGTGTTTCCGGCAATGTCGAGGCGCGCTTTGCGGACATGCTCGGCGAGTTCGCGAGCCAGCCCGATGGCAGCATCGGCGGGACCGTACACGACGACGGCACCGGCAATCTCGCCGTCGATGGCAAGTTCCACACGAGCTTCGGCGTGTTCGATGTGCAGGCGACGCTCGCCGCTCGCAACGACGACCAGCAGGTCGTGGAGGCACTGCATCATATCGGCGAGCTGCAGGCCGACGGCACATCGAAGCTGGTGATCCATGGCCAGATGTTGAAGCTGCTTTGAGCGCGCTCGTGACGAGCGATTTCCTCGCCAGCGCGCTCGCCGTCGCGCAGCGCGCGGCGGATGCGGCCGAGGCCGTGATTGGGCCGCGCTACCGGAGTCAGGATTTTTCTGTCGTGACCAAGGCCGACGCGACGCCGGTGACCGAAGCCGATCTCGAAGCGGAAGCGACGATCAAGCGCGTGCTATGCGGCGAGTTTCCGGAGCATGCGTTCTATGGCGAAGAGGAGGGTCGCGAAGGCGATAGTGATTTCCTCTGGCTGATCGATCCGATCGACGGTACCAAGGCTTTCGTTCGCGGCTATCCGATGTTCTCGACCCAGATTGCGCTGATGCATGCGGGGGAACTCGTGCTTGGCGTATCGGCCGCCGGTGAATTCGGCGAACGCGCGTGGGCCGTGCGTGGCGGCGGCGCTTACTTGAACGGTCGTCCGATCCATATTTCAAGCGCGAGCGAGTTCGGCCCGGACGCTGCGATCTCGACCGGCAATCTCAAATCCCTTGCCGCATCGCCGGCGCGCTGGGCGGCGTACGCGGGCCTCGTGCGTCGCGTCGGTCGCATCCGCGGATACGGCGATTTCCTGCACTACCATCTGCTCGCGCGCGGCGCGATCGACCTCGTGATCGAGTCGGATCTGAATATCCTCGACATCGCGCCGCTGGTGGTGATCGTGCGCGAAGCGGGCGGTGTGTTCACTGACCTCAATGGCGGCGACATCGACTTGGACACGCGCAGTGCGCTGGCCGGGCCGGCGGCGTTGCATGCGCGGGCGCTTGCGTTGTTCGCCGTGCAGACCGCTGATTCCTGAGAAGCCGCGGCGCGCCAACGTGGTGCGCAAGGATTCACGCGACAGGCGAGTCCGTCATCGGGACGCGGAGGCGGGTCGTACCTCCACTCTCGGGGCTGGTCTTCGTGGCGTACAATCGCGACATGCGAAAATCACCCGTCATCCATGCCACGCGCGCGATTGAAACCAGCCGTTTCCTGCGTGCTGAAGAAGTCGATCTCGAATTTTCAAACGGCGAGAAGCGAACGTTCGAGCGTCTCAAAAGCTCCGGTCTCGGCGCCGTCATCATCGTGCCGATGCAGGACGACGACACGGTATTGCTGGTGCGCGAATACGCGGTCGGCATCGACGGTTACGAACTCGGCCTGCCGAAGGGGCGTCTCGACCGCGATGAAACCGTCGAGCAGGGCGCCAACCGTGAATTGAAGGAAGAGGTCGGTTTCGGCGCGCGCGAGTTGCACATCCTCGGTCGCCTTTCTGTTTCGCCGGCTTACATGACGGCGATGACGCACGTCGTGATTGCGCGCGACCTGCATCCGGAACGCCTTGTCGGCGACGAGCCGGAAGAACTCGAAGTGGTGCCGTGGAAAATGGCGGAGCTGCACTTGCTTCTCGAACAGCCCGAGGTCAGCGATGGTCGTTCGATCGCGGCCTTGTTCATGGCGCGCGAATACCTCGCCGGTCGCTTCAGACCGCAGTCATGAGACACGATCTCGAACGTCTTGCCCGAGCTGCCGCCGACATTGCGACGCGTGCGGCGGCGGCGATCATGCAGGTGTATTCGTCCGATTTCGCGGTCGAGCAGAAGGACGACCGCTCGCCGCTGACAGCGGCCGATCTCGCCGCGCATCGCATCATCGTCGCCGGGCTCGAAGCGCTGACGCCGGCGCTGCCGGTGCTGTCGGAAGAATCAGCGGCGATCGGATGGAGCGAGCGTTCGCGCTGGTCGCGCTACTGGCTTGTCGATCCGCTCGATGGCACGCGCGAATTCGTCAAGCGCAACGGTGAATTCACCGTCAATATCGCCCTGATCGACGATCACCGTCCGCTGCTCGGCGTGGTGCAGACGCCGGTCACTGGCGAATTGGCCTGCGCCTGGGAAGGCGGCGGAGCGTGGCTCGCGGAGTCTGTCGGTGCCAAGCAACGTCGTATCGGCACGCGCCGGCGTGGATCGCCGCTGGTCGTCGCGGGAAGTCGCTCGCATGCGTCCGAGCACGAAGCGAATCTGCTCGCGCGACTGGGTCCCTGCGCGAAGATGCCGATGGGTTCGTCCTTGAAGTTCATACGCATCGCCGCGGCCGAAGCGGATTTGTATCTGCGCCTTGGCCCCACCTCGGAATGGGACACCGCCGCGGGCCAGTGCGTGCTCGAACAGGCCGGTGGCGCGGTGCTCGATTTCAGCGGCCGCCCGTTTCGCTACAACACGCGCGATTCGCTGCTCAATCCGGATTTCATGGCGGTTGGCGACAGTGATGCGGATTGGTCGGTGCTCTTTACCGGGCTGTGATCGAACGCGCAGGCACCATACGACATTGTAGGAGCGGCTTTAGCCGCGATGCGGTTCGTCATGTGCGAAAACACCATCCCCACCCAACCCTCCCCGTGAAGGGGAGGGCTTTGGAGCATCGCGGCTGAAGCCGCTCCTACAGGGTTATCTGGCAGCATGACGACCGACGAATCCAAATCAGGCATCGACGACCTGCTCTCCATCATGGCGCGCCTGCGCGATCGCGAGCACGGTTGTCCGTGGGACGTCGAGCAGGATTTCGACACGATTGCGCCGTACACAATCGAGGAAGCGTACGAGGTCGCCGACGCAATCGATCGTCGCGACTACGCGGACTTGCGCGACGAACTCGGTGATCTGCTGTTGCAGGTCGTGTTCCATGCGCAGATGGCGAGCGAGGCCGGGCACTTCGGTTTTGCCGATGTCGTCGCCGCGATTTGCGACAAGATGATCCGGCGCCACCCGCATGTATTCGCCGACGCGAGAAAGAAGCCGGATGCGGTTGCGCAATTGGCGAACTGGGAAGAGCTCAAGGCCGGCGAGCGCGCAGCGCAGGGCAATGCGGACGACAGCGCGCTCGCGGGCATCTCACGGGGCATGCCGGAATGGCAGCGTGCGGCGAAGCTGCAGAAAAAAGCAGCGCGCGTCGGCTTCGATTGGCCGGAGGTGACGCCGGTGTTCGACAAGCTGCACGAGGAAATAGACGAGGTGCGCGCCGAGTTTGCCAACGGCAGCGATGCCGATCGCCTCACCGACGAGATCGGCGATGTGTTGTTCGTCTGCGTGAATCTCGCGCGCCACGCCAAGGTCGACGTGTCCCAAGCGTTACGTCACGCAAACACCAAGTTCGAGCGACGTTTCCGGCGCATGGAGGCGATCGCCGCGGCGGCGGGCGAAACGCTGGCAAGCAAGCCGCTGGCGGAGCAGGATGCCCTATGGAATCAGGTAAAAGCGGAGGAGCGCGGGGAGACGTAAGTTTTTGTTCCCGCGAGGCGTCCTGATTGATCGCTCTTTTCCGTTTGTTGATTCATTCGGAGGCGCCGTGTAGTGCGGCATCTCCATTGTCGTGGCGGAGGAGAAAGGGATATGCGCGAACTTGGACGATGGGTTGTTGGTGGGATCACTTTCCTTGCGGCAGCGGCCCTGATGCCGTGTGCTGATGCAGCCAACGGCGTCGTCGGGCCCGGCAACTGCGATGAAGGCGGCTTTGCAAGCGTGCTTTCCACCGTCGACAACAGCGGCGGCGGCACGATCACCTTCAATTGTGGCACTGCGGTCTTTGTATTCAACTCGTACAAACAAATTGCTCACGCGGTCACAATCGACGGAGGCGGCGCGATCACGATCGACGGAGCCAATACGTCGGGATTCTTCCAGGTATTCTCGAGCGCGAATGCGACTTTGAAGGGCCTGTCGTTGGTCCGTGGCAAATACATCGGAGGCGTGCGCGCCATCGAGAATTTTGGCGCGCTGACGCTCGACCATGTGAGGCTCGTGAACAACAATGCCTCTGATCGCGGGCCTGTGGTGAACTACGGTTTGCTGACCGTACGTGCGAGTACCTTCAGCAACAACGCGGGAACGGCATCCAATGCCGATGGCGGCGCAATTGAAAATGACAGTGGGCAACTGCGTGTGATTTCGAGCACGTTCAACGGCAACAACGCCGCTCGCCACGGTGGCGCCATCTACAGCAATTTCGATTTTTCCGTTATCAATTCGACGTTCAACGCCAATACGGCCAATTCAGGCGGCGCGATCTATCAGGATGGGACGGGTGAGAGCTCAATCGTGTTCGCGACGATCGTCGCGAACGTAGGTACGGCGTTTTCGGGGGGCGTCTACAACGATGGTTTAGCCAGTTCCACATTGACAATCAGCCGCTCGATCATTTCCGGCAACGGCAACGGCAATTGCGATGGCGTCCTCATATCAGGTGGCTACAACCTCTGGGCGGGAACCACTACGTGCCCCTTCAGCGCTCCGGGCGACCTCGGTGCGACCACGCCAACATTGACACCGGGCGCTCTTGCCAACAACGGTGGCCCAACTCTCACGATGTTGCCTGCCGGCGGCAATGTCGCTATCAATCACGTGCCGAGCGCGCAATGCCTGATCCCGGTGGACCAGAGGGGCGCGGTGCGTCCATCCGGCGCAGGTTGCGACAGCGGTGCGGTCGAAGTGGGCGGCAGCCTCACCGACCTGATTTTCTACGACGGTTTCGAGTGAAGCCAGCTTTCGCGGGCGCTGAGACTTTTGGCGGCGCCCGCCATGTGTTTAGTCTGTCTGTAGCGACCTGATGCGAGCCGGCGGTCGCGCGCCGAAATATAGGCATCCACAACGCGCGCACTTGAACCGAGCAATCGATCGCCGAGTTCCGCTTCATGCGTCGCGGACGATCGCATCGCGCTGAATAAAAAAAGGCCCGCGCAACCAGGTTGCGCGGGCCTGCATTCACCATCCGCCGACAAACTCGCCGGCGCAGCGATTTCCAGACGTTACTTCTCGCAGGCGTTGCCGTGCGAGGGACGGACGCCCTTGGCAACTGCATCGGCTTCGCTCATGTATTCGCCCTGCTTGGTCCTGCCGTAATAGCGATCGCCCTCGCAGTGATACACCTTGGTTTCGCTATTGACCCAGACCTTGCCATGCCCACCGCCTGCCGCCGGTACCGTCGGCATGACCACAGGTGTGTGCGTCGTCGGAGCAGCCGGCATTTTCGAAGCAGGCGTCGCGGCTGCTGCGGGCGTCGGAGCGGGCGTCATTTTCGGAGCGGGTGCCGCAGGTGCGGCGGCGGCTGATGTGGCAGGCATTGGCGGAGTCGTCTTGGCCGGCGCAGCCGCAGCGGCGCCATACCAGTCCTTGACGCCCTTGTGGCCACGGCACGCGCCTTTCTTCGTTTCGCCGGTGTAATAGGTGCCGTCCTTGCACATGCCGGTTGCATCGGCGGGCTTTGCCGCCGAGGAGGCGGCGGGAGCCGCGGCCGCGCTGTCCTTCTTCGGCTTCTTGTCTGCGGGCGCGGCTGCGGCATCGTTCGCGGCGGGCGCGGCTGCTGCGCCTGCATACCAGTCCTTGACGCCTTTGTGGCCGCGGCAGGCACCTTTCTTTGTTTCGCCGGTGTAGTAGGTGCCGTCCTTGCACAAGCCGGTTGCATCGGCGGGTTTAGGCGCCGCCGAGGCGGCGGGAGCCGCGGCCGGCGCGGCGGCTGCGCTGTCCTTGTTCGGCTTTTTCGTCTTTTTTTCTGCGGGAGCGGCTGCCGCATCGTTCGCGGCGGGCGCGGCTGCCGCGCCTGCATACCAGTCCTTGACGCCCTTGTGGCCGCGGCAGGCGCCTTTCTTTGTTTCGCCCGAGTAGTAGGTTCCGTCCTTGCAAAGTCCGGTGCTGCCGGCGGGTGCAGCAGCGGGAGCCTGCGCCTGCGCAGCGGATGCTGCAACGAGCCCAAACCCAAGGGCTATCGACACGAGTAGCGCTTTCATTTCACTTCTCCTGACGCGAACGGAAGAACGGCGGCGTTCCACACTGAAGCGCGCGCAGCATGCCAGAAAAAAATGAAGGGTCGTGTTGCATTGCGTGGCGAGCGGCGTCAGTGCTGGAGTGGCTCGTGCGCGCGATCAGCCGCGCAGGCAGGCCGGCTCGGGATTTGCGACTCCGCAATGCAATGTCGCGGCGCTATCGATGCAGCCGCGGGTTTGATTGGGAATGTGCCCGATCGATCGGGATCCGGCATGACGCGTGTCAACACGTCAATGTCATGCCGGGTCGACCGCCGACCGTCATCTCGTCGAGGCGGGATTTTTCAGTGTACCTGCGAGGGAGGTGGCGCTGCCTTCGAAGCCATCCTTGAAGATAGTGTCATTGAGCGAAACCGTGAACGTGACGGGCACGCTCGTCAGCGCATGCGCGCTGTCGTTGCTGTGCACGCACACCTTGGCCGTGTAACTGCCCGCGGCAAGGCTGGCCGCGTTCAAGGTCACGGTCACGCTGGCAGCTGCTGCACTTGCACTCACGCTGCCGCTGGTTGGCGCAAGCGAAAGCCAGGTGACCGCAGCGGGTGTCGCGCAGTCCGCGCTCGCCGTATCGACGTTCCACGTCAACGCAGCGTTGCCGGTGTTGCCGATGCTGAGCGACGTTGTCGTGGTTTGGCCGGCAACGGCGACGCCGTTGAGCGATGTCGGCGTCACGCTGATCACGGGCGCAGGTACTGCCGTCACGGTGAATGTGACGGGTACGCTGATCAGTGCAGCCGCGCCGTCGTTGCTGTGCACGCACACTTTGGCGGTGTAGCTGCCCGCGGCAAGGCTGGTCGCGTTCAAGGTCACGGTCACGCTCGCAGCTGCCGCACTTGCATTCACGCTGCCGCTCGTTGGCGCAAGCGAGAGCCAGGTGACCGCAGAGGGTGTCGCGCAGTCGGCGCTCGCCGTATCGACGTTCCACGTCAACGCAGCGTTGCCGGTGTTGCCGATGCTGAGCGGAGTCGTTGTCGTTTGACCGGCAACCGCCGTGGCACTAAGCGATGTCGGCGTGACGCTGATCACGGGCGCAGGTACTGCCGTCACGGTGAATGTGACGGGCACGCTGGTCAGCGCATGCGCGCTGTCGTTGCTGTGCACGCACACCTTGGCGGTGTAGCTGCCCGCGGCAAGGCTGGTTGCGTTCAAGCTCACGGTCACGCTGGCAGCAGCGGCGCTAGCGTTAACGCTGCCACTGGTCGGTGCGAGAGCGAGCCAGCTGACGGCGCCGGGCGATGCGCAATCCGCTGCGGCCATGTCGACATTCCAGCTCAACGCGGCATTGCCGGTGTTGCCGATGCTTAGCGGTGTCGTCGTGGTTTGACCGGCCACAGTCGTGGCGCTGAGCGATGCCGGCGTGACGCTGATCACCGGCGCTGGCGGAGGCGTCGTGGTGAAGCTGTGAGTGGCGCTCGGCGTGGCGCTGCCGCAGAGGTTGCTTGCGGTCACGCGCCAGTACAGCTGGGTGCCCGCAGGCAGCGCCGCCGATGGCTGAAACGAGGTCGATCCACCGGGCAGCGTCTGCGAAAGCAGGATGCTGCTGAAGGTGGAACTGGTGGAGATCTCGATCAGGTAATTGGCTACCTGTTGCGATGCGACCCACGAGAACAGAGGTTGTGGCGGCTGGTTGGTCGCGTTGTTCGGTGGCGCGCTGAGCGTTACCGCGCCAGGTACCAGGGTCGTGACATTCACATCGAGGGTGAGATCGTGGTCGGCGCCATCCGCGCTGCCGCGCAGGGTCACGCTGTGCGGGCCGGCACCCGCCGCATTGGTCACATTGAGATTCGCGTCGCTCGTCGTTGCGGGCGGCGTTACCGGATTGACCGAGTAGCTGCCGGCGAAACCTGCAGGCAGGCCGGGTGTCGCGAAGCTCATCGTGACCGGGCTGCTGAAGCCGTTGACGGGCGCAACCGTGATTGTCACCGGCTGCAGGTTCACCGCGGCTGGTGTTGCCGCGCAGACACCCTGGCTGAGGTTGCTGCCGGTCAGCGTGAACGACCCCGTGTTGCCGCAACTGTCGAAGCGGAACGAGGCAACACGCGTCGTCCATTTGCCAGCGGTTGTCATGTATTCGCCGGTGAACCAGAACGTGCAACCGTCGGCGGGATCGATGCCCATCTGGTGGTAGTCGCCCCAGCGATCCGCGTTGGTTTGCG
>JBDSNK010000357.1:0-17125 GCA_039915385.1 Dokdonella sp. | reverse complement strand
GTGCGCAGGTGGCTCGAGGCGAAAGTTGACGGCTCTCACGCGTGGTAACGCCCGCGAGTGAGAGCCGGACGGATCAAAGCACCTCGAAAATTCCCGCCGCACCCATGCCAGTACCGATGCACATCGTGACCATGCCGTACTTCTGTTTGCGCCGGCGCAGACCATGGATCAGCGTGGCCGCGCGGATCGCGCCTGTTGCACCTAGTGGGTGGCCGAGTGCGATCGCGCCGCCCAACGGATTGACCTTGCCCGGATCGAGGCCGATTTCGCGAATCACTGCGAGCGACTGCGCCGCGAACGCCTCGTTCAATTCGATCCAGTCGAGCTGATCCTTGTTCAGTCCGGCTTGGGCAAGTGCCTTCGGAATGGCTGCGATCGGGCCGATGCCCATGATCTCGGGCGGTACGCCGGCGACCGAAAAGCTGACGAAACGCGCGAGCGGTGTGAGGCCATAGGTCTTGATGGCATGTTCGCTGGCGAGGAGCAGGGCGCCAGCGCCATCGGACATCTGTGAGGAGTTGCCGGCGGTCACGCTGCCACCCATGCGGAACACGGGTTTCAGTTTGCCCAAGCCGTCGAGGCTCGAATCCTTGCGTGGACCTTCGTCGATCGAAATCACGCGCGAATCATCGCGAATCGCATTTGTGCCAAGATCAGGATAGTGATCGGCCAAGGTGAATGGCGCGATTTCATCATGGAATTCGCCGGCAGCGATTGCCTCGAGCGCTTTCTGGTGCGATGCCAGCGCGAATCCATCCTGGTCTTCGCGGCTGATCTTCCACTGCTCGGCAACTTTTTCCGCCGTGATGCCCATGCCGTAGGCAATCGCCACGTTGTCGTCGCTGAACGCGGCCGGGTTCATCGCGATCTTGTTGCCCATCATTGGCACCATGCTCATCGACTCTGTGCCGCCGGCAAGCATCAGGTCGGCTTCGCCGAGACGGATGCGATCAGCAGCCATGGCGATCGCCTGCACACCGGACGAGCAGAATCGATTGATCGTGACGCCCGGCACTGCATTGGGCAGGCCTGCGAGAAGCACGCCAATACGCGCGACGTTCATGCCTTGCTCGGCTTCGGGCATTGCGCAGCCGATGATCGCGTCGCCGATGCGCTCGAGGTCGATGCCGGGTGCCTTCGCGATCGCTGCGCGGAGTACGTGCGCGAGTAGATCGTCGGGACGGGTATTGCGGAATACGCCGCGCGGCGCCTTACCAACCGGCGTGCGCACGGCGGAGACGATGTAGGCGTCCTGGATTTGCTTGGTCATGGATTTTGTTCCTCGATCGGGAATATGGAGTGGGGCAGGGCCTGGGGAGGCGAAATAGCTCTGGCTGATTCGATTCCCGATTCCCGACTCCCGATTCTTAGTTTCTAAGCGGCTTGCCGGTCGTCAGCGTGTGCTGGATGCGCTCCTGCGTCTTCGGCATCTGCGCGAGTTCGAAGAAATGCTTGCGCTCGAGATCGAGCAACCACCTCTCGTCGACCTGCGATCCGCGTTCGATGACGCCACCGCACAGGCTGTCGGCGATGCGCGAGGCAATCTCGTAGTCGTGCGGCGATATGAAACGGCCTTCAAGCATGTTCACCAGCATCATCTTCAAGGTTGCCGTACCGACATCGCCGGCCGCATTCACATCGCGCGCAGGCAGGGGCGGGCGATAACCCGATTCTGCCAGAGAGACCGCGACCTTCTTCGCCACATGCAGCAACTCAAATCCGTTGAATACGACTACGTCGCTGTCGCGCAGCACGCCCATCTGTTTCGCTTCGAGTGCGCTGGCGGACAGTTTCGCCATCGCGACTGCCTCGAACATGCGCTTGACCTCGGGGAACGCATCACCGTCGGCCGCGCGTTGCGACGCGCGCACCGAAATCTCCTTCAATCCGCCGCCAGCAGGGAGCAGACCGACGCCAGCTTCCACCAGGCCGATGTAGCTTTCTAGCGCCGCGACGGTGCGCGCGCTGTGCATCTGGAATTCGCAACCGCCACCGAGGGCGAGGCCACGCACCGCGGCGACGACCGGTACCAGCGAATACTTGATGCGCATGCTGGTGCGCTGGAAATTCGCGATCATCGATTCCAGTGCGTCGATCTTGCCGGCCTGCACCAGGGCGAGCATGCCTTTCAGATCCGCGCCTGCCGAGAAAGCATCGCCGCTCTGCCAGATCACGACCGCCTTCAGATTCTTTTCGGCGTAGTCGATCGCCTGCTGCACGCCATCGAGCACCGCGTCATTGACCGTATTCATCTTCGTCTTGAACGAGAGAACGCCGATGCCGTCGTCGCCGAGCGACCAAAGGCGCACGCCATCGTTTTCCCACAGCGTCGTGCCAGTATCGAATTTCTCGCCGATCAACGCGTCCGGGAACAGCTGGCGCTGGTAAACCGGATGATTCGAGCGCGGCTCGTCCTTGCCGGTACGCGGCGAATACGAACCCGCCGCGTGGTGCACGCCATCAACCGTGCCGACCCAATCAGGCAGAGGCGCCGTGCTCATCGCCTTACCCGCGGCAATGTCCTCGGCGATCCATTTCGCCACATCGGCCCAGCCGGCTGACTGCCAGGTCTCGAATGGACCGAGCTTCCAGCCGTAGCCCCAGCGGATCGCGAAATCGACGTCGCGCGCCGTTTCCGCGATGTCAGCAAGATGGAACGCTGCATAATGGAAAAGGTCGCGGAACACCGCCCACAGGAACTGTGCTTGGGGGTCAGTTGACGCACGCAGCTTGCCGAATTTTTCGGAGGGGCTCCTGATTGCGAGGATGGCAGCCACTTCGTCGGAAGCCTTGGCCGCCGACGGCACGTAGTCCTGCTTTGCCAGGTCCAGCACGACGATGTCCCTGCCGCGCTTGGTATAGATGCCGGCACCCGTCTTCTGGCCCAGCGCACCTTTTCCGATCAGCGCCGACAGCCACTTCGGCGCCTCGAAGTGCGCATGCCAGGGATCGTTCGGCAAGGTGTCGGCCATCGTCTTGATCACATGCGCCATGGTGTCGAGCCCGACCACGTCCGCGGTGCGATAGGTCGCGCTCTTCGGGCGCCCGATGGCTGGACCCGTCAGTGCATCGACGAGATCGAATCCGAGGTCGAATGCTGCGGTGTGGTGCATCGTTGCGAGGATCGAGAACACGCCGATGCGGTTGCCAATGAAGTTGGGTGTGTCCTTTGCATAGACCACGCCCTTGCCCAGCGTCGTTGTCAGGAACGCTTCGAGCCCGGCCAGCACGTCGCGGTCGGTTTGCTGGTCCGGGATTAGCTCGACCAGATGCATGTAGCGAGGCGGATTGAAGAAGTGGATGCCGCTGAAGCGCGCGCGCAGTTTGGCCGGCAGTGCTTCCGCCAACGCATTGATCGAGAGACCTGAGGTATTGCTTGCGACTACAACAGAATCAGATAGATATGGAGCGATCTTCTTGTAAAGATCGAGCTTCCAATCAAGCCGTTCTGCGATCGCTTCAATGATGAGGTCGCAGTCTTTCAGGGCATCGAGGTTATCGTCATAGTTAGCCGCTGAGATGGCTGTAACCTTGGATTTCTCGGCCAGCGGCGAGGGCGAGAGCTTGGCCAGATTTGCAATGGCCTTGTTGGCGATGCCGCTCTTGTCGCCGTCCTTGGCCGGCAGGTCGAACAGCAATGTCTCGACATCGGCGTTGGCAAGGTGGGCCGCAATCTGCGCGCCCATGACGCCGGCGCCCAGAACCGCCGCCTTGCGGATACGAAGGGGAACGTTGTTCATGCAAAACCTCTTGAGGACACACTTGAAAGAGTGCGGCCGCGGCGGCGGCCGATTGAATGGGGATGGCGTTGACTACTCTGCACGCAGGCCTGCCGCGGCGAAGCGCACCAGGTGTTGAGCGCTCTGTTCGCGATGGCTCTGTTCGCTGACGTTGTCCTTGCGCTTGATCATGCCGAAATCGGCCATTGCGTAAGTAAGGGCGCCAGCGACGATGTCCAGCCGCCAATAAAGCTCGTCCTTGCTTAGGCTCGGCAGAAGTTTGGAAAATGCGCCTGCGAATTCGCGCAGCACATGTCCGTAGTTGTCGGACAGGAACTTGCGCAGACGCTCGTCATGCTCAGCATAGGCACGCGCAAGCACGCGCACGAACGCAGTGCCCCCAGTGCTGTCCATGGATTGCTCCAGCGCAGGGCGGATGAACGCATCGAGCACATCCTCGAGCGTGCGCGAAGGGTTTTCTCCAATCGCGGCCAGTGCAGCAAGGCGATGTCGATTGAGTTCGTCCAGGCGGCGCCGGAATACCTCTTCAATCAGGCTTTCCTTTGACCCGAAGTGATAGTTTACGGCCGCCAGATTAACGTTTGCTGCCGCAGTGACCTGACGCAACGACGCGCCCGCGAATCCATGGCGTGCGAACAGCGTTTCAGCGACGCCAAGGATGCGTTCCCTGGTCGAAAAATTGGGCTGTAGAGGGCGCACGGTCTGCCATTCACGAATCAAACGATCGTTTGAATAGTAGGCGAGCCCCGATCGCTGGTCAAACAGGAAGCTCGCTGCAGTGTCAACTTTGCCAAAAATTAGCTAGAATCGTAAGCGATAATGTGAGCTAAGCCCGCGGATTGGCGTGGATTTAGCGTTATAACGGCGACTTGGGCCGTTCCCCCTGAAACCTGACCCCACGGAGATCCCGGCATGGCGCTGGAGCGCACTCTTTCCATCATCAAACCCGACGCGGTCGCAAAGAACGTGATCGGCGAGATTTACACCCGTTTCGAGAAGGCGGGCCTCAAGATCATCGCTGCGAAGATGAAGCATCTCTCGCGCAAGGAAGCCGAGGGCTTCTATGCGGTCCATCGCGAGCGTCCATTCTTCGACGCGTTGGTCGAGTTCATGATTTCCGGCCCGGTCATGATCCAGGCGCTCGCAGGCGACAACGCCGTGCTCAAGCATCGCGATCTGATGGGCGCCACGAATCCGAAAGAAGCCGCACCCGGCACCATTCGTGCGGATTTCGCGACGTCGATCGATGCGAATGCAGTGCATGGCTCGGATGCGACGGATACTGCAAAAGTGGAAATCGCGTATTTTTTTGCTGATACCGAAATCTGTCCGCGTTGATAGTGAGCCCTGCAAATGATTGAACACTCTGTCCAACATTTGCTCGCCGAGTCCGGCCCGGGTCCCGACTCGACGCCGGCGAGCGCGCTATCCTCGGCGCGCGCGACGGTGACACCGACCAGGGCCAATCTGCTCGACTATGACCGGCAGGGTTTGCGCGATCTGTTCGCTCAGCTCGGTGAGAAGCCGTATCGCGCCGATCAGGTGATGAAGTGGGTCTATCACCGACACGTCACTGATTTCGCGAAGATGACCGATGTCGGCAAGGCTTTGCGCGACAAGTTGGTCGATGCAATCGAAATCGTCCCGCCGAATACGTTGCTGGAAAAACAAGCTGTAGACGGAACGCACAAATGGCTACTCGGCATGGATGGCCGCAACGCGATCGAGGCGGTGTTCATTCCAGAAACCTCACGCGGAACATTGTGCGTGTCCTCGCAAATAGGCTGTGGTCTGGCGTGCACGTTCTGCTCGACCGGCACCCAGGGGTTCAACCGCAATCTTTCCGCGGCGGAAATCATTGGCCAGGTCTGGGTCGCGGCAAAATATCTCGGCAACGTTCCGCATCATCAGCGCAAGCTCACCAATGTCGTGATGATGGGCATGGGCGAGCCATTGTTGAACTTCGACAATGTCGTGACTGCGATGAGCGTGATGCGCGACGACCTTGGCTTTGGTCTCGCGAACAAGCGCGTCACGCTGTCGACAGCCGGCCTGGTGCCGATGATCGACAAGCTGGGTGAAGTTGCGGACGTATCTCTGGCGGTTTCGCTGCATGCGCCGAACGACGAGCTGCGTACCCAACTGGTGCCACTCAACAAGAAGTATCCGATTGACGAACTGCTCGACGCTTGCGCGCGTTACGTGGCTCAGCGGCCGCGTGCATCAATTACTTTCGAGTACACGATGCTCAAGGATGTCAATGACAAACCGGAGCATGCGCGTCAGCTGATCAAGTTGATGCGTCGTTTGCCATCGAAGGTGAACCTGATTCCGTTCAATGCTTTCCATGGCACCCGTTACACGCGCTCCGACGAGGACGTCATCCGCTCGTTCCAGAAAATTTTGCTTGACGCGAATGTGCTGACCATGGTTCGGCGTACGCGTGGTGACGATATCGACGCAGCCTGTGGCCAGCTCAAGGGCCAGGTCACTGACCGCACGCGGCGCCAGGCCGAATTCCTGCGCAAGCTGGAAGGGGGCGTTGCCGATGCGGCTTGAGCACAAAATTTTTGCGATCGCGTTGAGTGCATCGGTCGCACTACTGACCGCTTGTGGTGTCAGCGGCGGCAGCAACATCAAAGGCGACGATCCGGCGAAGCAACGCGAAGATGCGGCGCGAGTGAACACGGAGCTTGGCCAGAAATACATGCAGCAGGGCAAGCTCGAGTTGGCACTCGAAAAACTGACCAGGGCATTGTCGGTCGATCCCGGCTTTGTCAATGCGCATACGGTCATTGCCGTGTTGTACGAAAACATCAACGATCCTGTGAAGGCGGAAGAGCACTATCGGCGCGCTGCTGAGTTGAAGCCCAAAGGCGGCAGTGAGCTCAATAACTACGGTACCTTCCTGTGCAAGCTCGGTCGTTTCGACGAATCGCAGGTGTATTTCGATCGGGCCACTACCGATCCGTTCTACAAGACGCCGGCGGTCGCGCTGACCAACGCTGGTACCTGTCTGTTGAAGGCAGGTAAGCGCGATGAGGCCGAAGCGTCCCTGCGCAAGGCGCTCGAGCTGCATCCGGATGAGAGCGAGGCCCTGGTCCAGCTTGCCTCGGTTCTCTACGAGAAGGGCGAATACTTCAAGGCGCGCGCATTCATGCAGCGGTTTGAAGCGACATCGCAGGCACGGCCGGATACATTGATGCTCGGTCGCAACATCGAATTGCGCCTGGGCAATGGTCGGAGTGCCGGCGACTACACACGCAAGCTGATGCAGGATTTTCCGGAGTCGGATCAGGCCCGCTCCCTGAACGTGCAAAGTCAGTCATGAGCTTACCCGAGAGCAGGCAGCCGACGAGCGCCACCGAAGATATCAACGACGATGGCGGCAGCCAGTTGATCCTGCCCTTGTCCAGAGGAATGCAAGCAATGAGAGTCGCAGAGGCCATCGATTTGAACGAGTACATGCCCGTAGTGACCGAAGAAACGAGCCCGCCAGCCCTCGAGCTCTATGATCGCGCGAGCGCGCCGTTGGGGCCGCGGCTGCGCGGTGCGCGCGAGACGCGCGGCTGGAGTCGTGCAGATGTTGCCAGCCGCCTGAAGTTGCCGCTGAAGCTGATCGAACGACTCGAATGCGATGACTATGAGGGCCTTAGCGACGGCGTCTTCCTGCGGGGCTATCTGCGCAGCTATTCCCGTCTGGTCGGCGTTTGCGTCGAACAGGCAACAAGCGTGGCTGCCGCGCATACGCAGACGGCTCCTCTGATTGCGACCGGCACGATTTCGCGTTCACGCTATCTGTTCGACCGTTACTCGGTCAGCGCCACTTATCTGGTCCTGACTGCAATCATCGTAGTGCCGGCCGTGTGGTTGGCGACCCATGGCGGACTGGAGCAGAACCTTGCCCGCACTACGCCGCTTGATACGCCTATAAACACGGCAGTGGTTGCCCTAGCCGAACCGGCGTCCTATCCAGGGAATTCGGCGGCGGCGGGCAATTCGTCGACGGGTACGTCCGTTGCCGAAACGAGCGAAACCACGCCCTTGCCGGGCGTAGCGGTCGACCCGTCACCCGTGATCGCTTCGATGACCCCGTTCGCAACGACACAGACGCCGACGAATACGCTGCCCTCGCAAGCACCACCGGCCGACACTGCGATCGCTGGCGGCTCCCACATCTTGAACCTGAAACTCAGCCAGCAGAGCTGGGTCGAGATAACGGCGGCCGATGGGCGCAAGCTCGAGTACACGATGCTGGCCGCAGGCAGTGAACATAGCTACCACAGCGATGGCCAGCTTTCGGTGCGACTCGGCAATGCGCAAGGTGCGCAGTTGCGTACGGACGGTACGACCGTTGACCTGATCCCGTTCCAGCGCGGCAATGTCGCACACGTCAAGGTATTCGGCGAAGCGGGGGCCGGCGTAAGCCGTCTCGATCAGTAACGCTCCCTGACTATCCGCCGGGCGCAGCGTCTCCGCCGGCCGCGCCCGCGCAGTTTCCTGCTACCCTTGTGCGCCGCTGGCCGCCCACTTGCGCGGCGGTCTTAGCACTTTCGGTTTTCCCCCAGGTGAATGCATGTCTTTCGACGTTCTTGACGAACACGAACAAGGTGAACTGGTCCAGAAATGGTTGCGCGAGAATGCACTGTCGATCGCGGTCGGCATTGCGCTTGGCCTGGTCCTGATTTTCGGCTGGCAGCAGTGGAAATCGCATCGCGCACAGCACACGATCCAAGCCGCCGCTCAATATCAGGCGCTGTCGGACGCGGTTGAGGCTAAACACGACGAAGACGTCAACAAGATCGCGGACGTGTTGCGCAAGGATTTTCCGGAGACCGCTTATGCGGTATTCGCCGCGATGGCTCAGGCCGATACTGCCGCGAAAAAGAATGATCTCGCCGGCGCCGCAAGCGCGCTCGATTGGGCCCAGCAGCATGCCGGCGCAGCCAGCCTGAAGTCCCTCGCTTCGCTGAGGCTCGCACGCGTCAAACTCGCACAGGGTGAGGCAGACGCGGCGTTGAAGCTGGTCGATGGTTTGTCGAAGGACGACTACGCTGCAGTGGCCGGTGAAATTCGAGGTGACGCACTGGCCAAGCTTGGACGCGCCGATGCAGCGCGCACGGCGTATCAGGATGCGTTGTCGCATCTCGATCCGCAGGCTGCCAACCGCAGCTTGGTGCAGATGAAACTCGACGACCTTGCCGCTGCGCCCGCGCCCGTGCAGGAGAAGGTCGGCTCATGAAGCGTTCCCTGCTCGTCATCGCCGTGCTCGCCACGGCGCTCAGTGGTTGCCACTGGCTGAAGAGCCTCGGCAAGAAGGACAACGTCGAGCCACCGACGCCGCTCACCGAGTTCGCGCCGACTACCCCGATTGAAAAGGTATGGAGCGAGGGCATCGGCAAGGGTGCTGGCATTTCCGGTGCGCGCCTCGCACCTGGCAGCGCAGACGGTCGCTTGTACGCGGCGAGTGTGAACGGAGCAATCGAAGCGATCGATGCTGCCAGCGGGCACACGATCTGGCAGAAACAGCTGGGCAAGCGCCACGGCTGGTGGTGGAGGCGGGGCGACAATTCGCTGCGCTGGGCAGGCGGCCCGACCGCGCAGGGCGATCTGCTCGTGGTCGGAGGCCTTGACGGTCAAGTGCAGGCATTGTCGACGCAGGACGGCGCCGAGCGCTGGAATGTGCAATTGAGTTCCGAGGTCATTTCACCACCCGCCATATCCGATGGGGTCGTGGTCGTGCGCACGAACGACGGGCATCTGATCGGTCTCGATGCGAATGATGGCAGCCGAAAATGGATCTTCGATCAACCTGTGCCGGCACTCAGCCTGCGTGGAAACTCGGCGCCCTTGATCGCAAACGGTGTCGTCTATGATGGTTTCGACAACGGCAAGGTTGTCGCACTGCGCCTCGCAGATGGCAATGAATTGTGGGCGCAGTCGCTGTCGAATGGCGAGGGTAAGACCGAGGTGGAACGTTTGTCCGATGTCGACGGTAGCATCGTGTCCGACGGCAATGTCCTGTACGTGGCCGGTTATCGTGGTCAGGTTGCGGCGCTTGCGCTGGATAGCGGCCGACCTGCATGGCAGCGTGATCTGTCGAGCTATGTTGGCGCTGCAGTCAGCGGCAACACGGTTGCCATCGTCGATGCCGAAGGCAATGTCTGGGCGTTCGATCGCGAGACGGGCGTCAATCTGTGGAAACAGGACAAGCTGAGGTATCGCTGGTTGAGCGCTCCGGCGATCCAGGGCCAATATGTGGTGGTCGGTGACAGCGAAGGCTATGTGCATTGGCTTAGCCTCAGCGAAGGCAAGTTCGCTGCTCGTGAGCGCATCAGTCGCAAGGCGATTGAAGGCGCGCCTTTGGTGGTCGACGGCACGCTCTACGTCGAAGACGTGAAAGGACACATCGGCGCATATCGCGCCCGGCAGTAACGCCGCCGGCAACCCAACGAGGGCGCGCCACCTGCGCCCCGCGCGACGCATCGCCGTGCGCCAACATTGACGCGTCCTCCATTGGCTTTTGTTGATGGAGGGACTTCGCTTTCGGAGCCAGCAATGCTTCCCGTAGTTGCCCTTGTAGGGCGCCCCAACGTCGGCAAGTCGACCCTCTTCAATGTGCTGACGCGCACGCGCGATGCCCTGGTCCACGACCTGCCCGGCGTTACGCGTGACCGCCACTATGGTATCTGCCGTCTTGCAGCCGCTCCATTCGTGATCGTCGATACCGGCGGGTTGATGGACAACGCACAGGGACTCGACAGCCATACCGTACGCCAAGCGGAATTTGCAATCGATGAAGCCGACGTGGTGCTGCTGACCGTCGATGCACGCGATGGCCTGCTGCCCACCGATCGTACGATTCTGGATCGGTTACGTCGTGCGTCCAAACCGATGCTGCTCCTCGTCAACAAAGTCGACGGCCTCGACGAACACACCGCGATGGCGGAGTTTGCCGCGCTCGGCGTTGCCTCGGCGCTGCCGATGTCAGCTGCGCACGGTCGCGGCACGACGCCGTTGCTTGCTGCGCTGGAAACCCTGCTGCCGAAAGTGGAGGGCGATCCGCTCGAGACGCGGCCGGATGAAGGTATCCGCGTCGCGATCGTTGGTCGTCCGAATGCCGGCAAATCGACCCTGGTCAATCGTCTGCTTGGCGAAGAACGCGTGATCACTTCCGAAGTAGCCGGCACCACACGTGATTCAATTCGCGTCGTGCTGGAACGCGATGGAAAGCGCTACACCCTGATCGACACCGCCGGCATCCGACGCCGCGCGCGAGTCGAGGATGCACTGGAGAAATTCAGCGTGATCAAGGCGCTGCAGTCGGTCGACGCGGCGCACGTGACCGTCCTGATGCTCGACGCGCGTGAAGGCGTCGCCGACCAGGACACCGCCTTGATCGGCCATGTGCTGGAGTCGGGCCGTGCGCTCGTGCTCGCAGTGAACAAGTGGGACGACATGGACAAGTACAGCCGCGAGCAATGCATCGCGTCGTTGTCGCGCAAGCTCGAGTTCGCCACCTGGGCACGTCAGGTATTCATTTCCGCGCTTCATGGCAGTGGCATTGGCGAGTTGATGAAGGCAGTCGACCGCGCGTATGCGTCGGCCAATCACAAATTCACCTCGTCCGAGCTCACGCGAGCGGTCCAGGCGGCTTACACGGCGTATCAGCCGCCGCTCGCTCGCGGGCATACGCCGAAATTGAAGTACGCACATCCGGGTGGGGCCAATCCGCCAACCATCATCATTCACGGCGCGCGCACCAAGCACATTGCCGAAAGCTATCGCCGCTACCTCGAGAATTTCTTCCGCAAGCGCTACCGCCTGGAAGGCACTCCGATCCGCATCGAGTTCCGCGACAGTGACAATCCGTTTGCAGGCAAGCGCAATGTGCTGACCGAGAGTCAGGAACGCCGACGCACAAAGATGATCCGCAAGGCCAAGAAAGACAAGCGTTGAAGAGCGAACGCTGAAACAAGGCGCTCAAGAGACGAGCTGATGCACGCGACGTCGATCACGACAGCCATCCTTGCCGGCGGCGCAGCATTGCGGCTCGGGGGGCGCGACAAAGGGCTCGAACCGCTCAATGGCCGTCCTCTGATCGGCTGGATTGTCGATGCTCTCCGAACCATGGATGTGGGAGCAGCTTCCGCCTCGATGCTGCTGTCACGACAAGACGATCCCGAAAGGCCTGCGTCCGAACGCACTCCCGCGGATGCCCTGGACTACGGCATTTTGCTGATCGTCGCGAATCGGAACATCGATGCCTATTCGCAACATGCAACAACGATCAGCGATGATGTCGCCGGTTTTCGCGGCCCGCTCGCCGGCATTGCAAGTGCACTCGCATTCTGCACCACGCCCTGGCTGATGACCGTGCCCGTCGATTGTCCGCGACCTCCGCGAAATCTCGCAAGCCGACTGGTCCAGGCTGTGCAGGAAGGTCCTGCAGACGCCGTCGTCGCGCACAATGGCGAACGGCGCCAGCCATTGTTCGCGATCTATCGTCGAAAGCTCGCCGGTTCCGCCGCGCAGGCCGCTGCGATGGGGCAGGGCGTCTGGTCGTGGCAAGACGCTATTGGAACACGCGAGCTTGATTTCTCCGACTGCCGCCGGCAGTTTCACAACCTGAACACGCCCGCCGAATTCGCAGCCTATGCCGATCTCGACAAGACCTGAGTTCGCGATGCACTTGTCCGTGGACGAAGCGCGGTCGCGGGTTCGCGAACTCGGCGCGCAAAAGCGCACGCAGCCCGAGTCTGTCGAACTCGATTGCGCCCTTGGCCGCATCCTTGCCGTGGATCTGATGGCACCTCACGAACTACCACCGTTCGCGAATTCAGCGATGGATGGCTACGCTTTGCGCGGCGGCGAACTTCCTGCCGCGGGCGAATCCCGCTTCCATGTAGCCGGTGCCGTACTTGCGGGCGCGTCGGCTGTGCCTGTGTTTGCGGCAGGCGAGTGTGTGCGCATAACGACGGGTGCTCCGCTGCCGCCCGGAGCGGACACGGTCGTGATCAAAGAGAACGTGCGCATTGCCGGCGATCACATCGTCGTTTGCGCCGGCGAGCGGATTGGCGCCAATGTGCGTCCAGCTGGCGAAGACTTCCGCCTTGGTGATGTCGCGCTGCGCGCTGGCGCGCGTCTCGGGCCAGCCCATTTGGGCGTGTTGGCGGCGTGCGGATGCACGCAGGTGAAGGTGGCGAGACGACCTCGAGTTGCCTTGTTCGTGACGGGCGACGAACTCGTACCGCCGGATCAGATGCTTGGATACGGCCAGATCCACGACAGCAATCGCTACACCCTCGGCGCCATGCTGCGTGAGTTGGGCATTGAACCCGAGCCTGTCGCACACCTGCGCGATGACCCGGATGCATTGCGCGTTGCCCTGCGTGAAGCGGCCGACCGTTGCGACGTTGTCATCAGCAGCGGCGGCGTGTCGGCGGGCGAGGCGGATTTTTTGCCGGGCGTCGTCGCTGAACTCGGGACGATCCATTTCTGGAAAGTACGCATGAAGCCAGGCATGCCGCTACTCTGCGGCGAGATCGACGGCGCGCTCGTATTCGCGCTGCCAGGCAATCCGGTGTCGACCATCGCAACCTTCCTCACGCTGGTGCGCCCTGCCTTGCTTGCAATGCAGGGCGCGGATGTCGCTGGATCGGGTCCATGGAAGGCGCGGCTTGCGACATCGATCCTGAAGAAACACGATCGCTGCGAATTCCTGCGCGCGCGGGTCGAGGCGCGCGATGATGGCGCCTGGAGCGCGACGCCGTTGCAGAAGCAGGGTTCGGGCATGTTGCGCGGCGTCGTCGAGGCGAATGTGCTGATCGTAGTGCCGGAGGAATTGCGCGAGCTGGTTGCCGGCTCCGTCGTAGAAGTCCTGCCCTTGTCAGGTTTTTGCTGAGCTCATGAATATTCGATCCCAACGTGGGTCTGCGGCTGATGAGGTGTTGGAAATCACTCCGGCCGAGGCGCTCGCGCGCCAGCGCGCCGGCGCGCTGTTGCTCGACGTGCGCGAAGACGACGAACGCGCCGCCGGTATGGCGGTCGACGCGGTTGGGCTCGCACGTGGCTTGATCGAGCAGCGCATCTGCGCAATTGCAGCGGATCCACAACAGGAGATTCTCGCCATTTGCGGCAGTGGACAGCGATCGCTGCTTGCGGTCGCGACCTTGCGCAAATTAGGCTACCGGCGCAGCGTTTCCGTGATGGGCGGTTTTGCGCGCTGGAAGGCCGAAGGTCTCGCCGTGGAACTGGGCGCGCTCGATGCGGATTCGGCCGAACGCTACGCGCGCCATCTGGTATTGCCGGGTGTCGGTGTCGCCGGACAGAACCGTCTTGCCGCAGCGCGTGTTGTAGTGGTTGGTGCCGGCGGACTCGGCTCACCGGCAGCCTTGTATCTTGCTGCTGCAGGCGTGGGATCACTGACGATCATCGACGATGACCATGTCGAACGTTCAAATCTGCAGCGTCAGATCATTCATACGGATGCACGCGTCGGCACGCCGAAGACCGAATCCGCGCGCATCGCGCTGGCGGCGTTGAATCCCTCGGTGCATGTCGACATCGTCACCGAACGCGTCAAAGCGGCCAATGTCGAAAAGCTACTGCGCGGTCATGATGTCGTGATCGATGGTGCCGACAATTTCCCGACCCGGTACCTCCTCAATGCAGCGTGCCTGCGCCTGCGTCTGCCACTGATCTATGGCGCCGTTCATCGCTTCAGCGGACAGGCGAGCGTGTTCGATCCGCGCCGAGAGGACTCACCATGCTATCGATGCCTTTTTCCCGTGCCACCGTCGGCTGCCGAAGCACCGAACTGCAGCGAAGCGGGTGTGCTTGGGGTACTGCCTGGCATCATTGGGCTGTTTCAGGCGAATGAGGCGCTCAAGTTGCTGCTTGGGATCGGTACGCCCCTGGTTGGCCGGCTCCTGTGTTACGACGCGCTCGCGGGAACATCGCGCGAATTGCGCCTGCCCCGCGATCCGGAGTGTCCGGGATGCGCAGCCCAGGCCCAGTTCTCAGGCTACGAGGATGTTGTGCAGCTCTGCGCATCGGGCTAAGGCATCGCGGCTGAAGCCGCTCCCACAGCGAATTTTGTGGGATCAGCTGTCTGTTTTAGCAGCTTCAGACGCGATGGTTCGTACACCATCCCCATCCAACCCTCCGCTTGAAAGGGAGGGCTTGAAGCATCGCTCGCTTGTCACCGGAATCGTGGGCGCGCATGGGTAGGAGCAGCTGTCTGTGGTAGCGGCTTCAGCCGCGATGCTGTTGCTGTGCGGCCGCGAAGGCAGCCAGTTGTTCCGGCGTTGCTTCAGGTTGGTATTTTGCCTTCCAGGTCGCGAATGCCTCGCCATAGATGCGTTCGCGCGCCGTATCCTTCTCCATCAGCAAACCGCGCGCTTCGGCCGCCTCGCGGTACCAATCGGCAAGACAATTGCGACAGAAACCGCTCGTGATCATCAGATCGATATTCTGTACGTCCGAGCGAGTGCGCAGGTGTTCGAGCAGGCGGCGGAACGCAGCAGCTTCGAGTTCTGTCTTGAGGTCGGTCATGCTGCGCTCCTCGCGGTGGGCGCGCCGCCGCACAAAGGTTTGAGCGCGGTGACGCCGACATGGGATAATGCCTGTTTACCGCTGGAATCCCAATGACTGCGCGACTCCTCGACGGCCGCCGCATTGCCGATGACGTACTCGAGCGCGTAGCTGCTCGGGTCAAGGTGCGCATCGCAACCGGTAAACGTGTCCCTGGGCTTGCGGTTGTGCTGGTCGGCGCGGATCCAGCATCCGCGGTGTACGTGCGCAACAAGCGTCGGTCGTGCAAGCTCGTTGGTTTTCGTTCGCTCGATTTCGACCTGCCTGCGACCACAAGCGAAGCCGACCTTGTCGCCCTGATCGATCGGCTCAATGCGGATCCTGATGTGCATGGCATCCTGCTGCAGTTGCCGCTGCCGCCAGAGGTGAACGCGACGGCTCTGATCGATCGCATCGATGCGCGCAAAGACGTCGACGGCTTCCAAGCCGAGAATGTTGGTCGCCTCGCGCTGCGCCAGCGTGGCCTGCGTCCGTGCACGCCGAAGGGCGTGATGACCCTGCTTGCACACACGGACCGACCCGTGCGCGGGCGCAAAGCGGTTGTCGTCGGCGTATCCAATCATGTCGGCCGGCCGCTGATTCTCGAATTGTTGCTGGCTGGATGCACGACCACGGGGTGCCACAAGTTCACGGCAAGCCTCGAGCACGAGGTGAGACAAGGCGACATCGTCGTCGTCGCAGCGGGCAAACCAGACTTGATCAAGGGTGAGTGGATCAAGCCGGGCGCGGTCGTAGTCGACGTCGGCATCAATCGACTCGACGACGGTCGGCTCGTCGGCGACGTCGAGTTTGCACCCGCCGCGGAGCGTGCATCATGGATCACGCCCGTTCCCGGTGGCGTCGGTCCAATGACGGTCGCAACGCTCATCGAAAACACGCTGGAAGCCGCCGAAACGTTTTTCGACTGAACGCCAGCAAAGGGGCCGCGGGCATCGCGAGCACCGGTGCGAATCAAATCACCGATCATTCTGCTTCACCGAGACCGATATGTACCCATACAAAGCAACACGAACCTTCATCCTCTCAGCGTGCATCGCCGCGCTCGGCCTGAGCGGCTGTGCGGGTGTCGTCAATCGCGCCACGCAGAGCCTTGCGGACAATCTGAGCGCGGGTATTCTCGATCAGGATGACTTGGCCACAGCGCGCGAAGGCGTGCCGGCCTGGCTCGTGCTCGTCGACGGTTTGATCCAGGGTTCACCGCAGAATGCAAACCTGCTTATCGCTGGCTCGCGCCTGTACGATTCGTACGCGAATGCATTTGTAGACGATCCGCAGCGCGCCAAGCGGTTGACCGCGCGCAGCCTCGGCTACGCCCGGCGTGCAACCTGCGTGAATATTCCGCTCTTGTGCGCTCAGCTCGATGCGCCATTCGAATCCTTCCAGGCCGAAGTCGCAAAGGTCAGCGTGAACAATACGGCCACGCTGTATCAGCTGGCCTCTTCTTGGGCCGGGAATCTGCAATCCAATCGCGACGACTGGAAGGCGATCGCCAATCTTCCGAAAATCCAGCTGCTGGTCGAGCGCGTGGTGGCGCTCGATTCGGGATATTCGAAGGGTGAGCCTTACATGATCCTAGGTGTGCTCGCGACGCTTCGGCCCACTTCACTTGGCGGCAAGCCGGAGGAGGGCAGGGCGGATTTCGAAAAGGCTCTTGCAATGTCGAACGGCAACAACCAGATGGTGCGTGTGCTCTACGCGGAGCACTATGCGCGGCTGGTGTTCAACCAGGAGCTGCACGACAAGCTGCTGAATGAAGCGATCGCGGCAGATCCGCATTCGCCGGGCCTGAC
>JBDSNK010000324.1:0-6356 GCA_039915385.1 Dokdonella sp. | reverse complement strand
CGCAAGTTCCAGCTCGAGTACCAGCGTCGGCAGCAGCGCGGAGGAGAAGGTCAGTGAAACGGACAGGTTCGAAGTTCGGTGTTTTCATCGTCGCATTGACGCTCCTGTTTGCAGCGCTGCTGACGCACGCAGCCGCACCCAACGTGCGCGCGTGGCTCGATCGCGACACCATGCAGATGGGCGAGTCGGTAACGCTGAACGTCGAGAGCGGTGACGCAGGTGCTGCTCAACCGGACTTCTCGGTGCTCAAGCAGGATTTCAATCTGCTCGGAACGCAGTCGAGCCAGCAAGTCAACATCACCAATGGAGCAAGCCAATCGAAGACGCTGTGGGCAATCGGTCTGGAGCCCAAGCGTGCAGGGCATATCGTGATCGCGCCGATTTCCGTCGGTGCTGCGAGTACGGCGCCAATTCAGCTCAATGTGCTCGCGCAGAACGCAACGGCATCGAGCAAGGCGGGTGATGACGTGTTCCTCGAAGGCGCGGCCGAACCGCTGACGCCGTATGTGCAGCAGGAAGTGCGCTACACGGTGAAGCTCTACTACGCGTTCGACCTCACCGACGGCAATCTCAGCGAGCCGCAGGCCGACGGTATCGGCGTGCAGCGTCTCGGGCAGGAGAAGCGCTACATCGCAACGCTGGGCAATCGGCGTTACAACGTCGTCGAGCGCCACTATGCGCTGACGCCCGAGCGCAGTGGCAGCGTCGACCTGCCCGCGATCGTGTTTCGCGGTACGGCGCTCGACGTCAACGATCCAAGCGGATTCTTCAACCGTGGACGCGCTGTCGCGGCGCGCTCGGATGCGGTACGCCTCGACGTGAAGCCGAAGCCTGCAGCGTGGACCGAAGCGACCTGGATGCCAGCGGCGACGCTCCTGCTCAAAGACGAAAGTGAATTGCCCGCCGAAGTGCATGTTGGCGATCCGGTTACGCGCACCGTTCGCGTACAGGCGCAGGGTCTGGGCTTCGAGCAGGTACCGGAACTCGACCTGCCCACTGTCGATGGCGCCGAGATCTATCCCGACAAGGCCGAAACGCGCACACGTGACGACGGCGAATGGCGCTATGGCGAACGCGTGCGCAAGTTCGCATTCGTGCCGAATCGAGCCGGCACGCTGACGATTCCCGGATTGAAGATGCGCTGGTGGGACACAGTGCACGACAAGGCCGAAATCGCGGAACTGCCGTCGCACACGATCAACGTGTTGCCTGCTGTCGGTGGCTTGGCTCCGCCGCCGCAGGCCACCGCCGCGACGGCCACACCGGCGGTTGGCGATGTGGCGGCCAGAATCGCGGGCGCGGCCATCGCGGAAGTCCCGCCGGACGCGAAGGCGTGGCGGCATCGGATGCATGTATGGCGCGGCGTTGCGATTCTGGGCTTTGTGCTTTGGCTGATAACGCTTGCCTTGTGGCGGGGTTCGCGCCGGCAAGCTCCGGCTGTAGCCCATGTGACGGCGGCCTCCGCGGACGCGTCCACACAGCGCGTTGTCTTCCTGCGCGCGTGTGCGCTCGGCGAATTCGCCGGCGCTGAACGCGCGCTGGTTGCCTGGGCGCGCAGCGAGCGCGCCGACGTGCGCAACCTCGGTGAGGTCGCGACGCGTCTTGCCGACACCGCGCAGCGCGACGCACTCGGCGACCTGCAGCGCACGCGTTACGCGGGTGCACCATCGCAAGGGCTGGCCACGCGCCTGCAGCAGGCGTTCCAGCGCGGAATCGTTTGGCGCGAAGACAAAACCACACGCCGTGCTGCATCGGCCTTGCCCACGCTCTACCCCGAGCGCGATTGAAGGGCGCGCGTGGTGATGCGCGCCCTTCATCGCATCGGCTGTGCAATCGCCTGTGTTGCTGCAGGTGATCTCGGAGCGACCGGTTTGCCATGGGAAATATGGGAGTCGCCTGCGACGCTTGCCGTGATCGATGCGGGCGACAGCGTGCTCGAGCGATCGAGTCATTGCCTCGACGGCTGTCGCTACGATCGCAGCAACGCTGGCGCGGAAAGCGGTAACGCGTTTCCCGAACGCTGGTTGTATCGCGATGGTACCGAGGTCGTCGTGTTCGACGAACGCGGGCCAGGCGCCGTCACGCGGCTCTGGCTGACCACGGGTTTCGGCACGTCGACCTGCATCGATCCAGGCGTGCGCGTGCGTTTCTACGTCGATGGCGCAGTCGCGCCCACGCTCGACGTTGCACTCGCCGCCTTGTTCGACGGCACCACGGCACCGTTCACCGCACCGCTGGTTGCAGCGCGCGCGCAATCGAGCGGTGGCTACGTCAGCTACGTACCGATCGCCTACGCGCAGTCGTTGCGCATCAGTCTCCTCAATGCGGAGAACGGCGGTGTAAATCCTTGCCAGCCAGTGGGTGCCGATCCGACCCGGCGGCTGCTGTGGTTCCAGCTCCAGCATCACCGCATCGTGCCGGGCACGCCGGTGACGAGTTTCAGTGCAGGCCACGACGAACCGGGCTGGCGAGCGTTCCTTGCGCATGCGGGCGATGATCCGTGGAATGCGATGCTTGCACCACAAAACGCGAATTGGATACTTGCGCCCGGCGCAATGTTGACGCTCGCGACACGGTCGGGTGCCGAATGGCTGCGCGGTATCCGCCTGCAACTGCCTCGCAGCGCTTACGCACAGGTCAAGTTGCGCCTGCGTTTCGACGGCGCGACGACCGTCGATGTGCCGCTCGCCGATTTCTTCGCGACTGCGGCCAGCGCGACACTTCCTGCGCGTGGTGTGCTTCTCGGCGAAGACGCGAGCGGCTGGTTGTACGCGTGGCTGCCCATGCCCTTCACGCAGGATGCCGAAGTCAGCCTGATTGCGGATGCAGGCCTGCCTGCTTCGATCGCGGTCGCGAGTGCGTTGAGTTTCGACAACGCGGTGGTGCCAACCAATGCGGGCACGCTGACGACGACGCTGACCGACAACTGTGTCGCTGGCGGGGCGTTGCCGCTGTATGCCGACGGCGGTGCCGGCAAGATTGTTGGTGTCAGTGCGCGCTATGACGCGAACGGCGCCGGCACGCGTGGGTATCTCGAAGGCGACGAGCGTGCAGCTATCGACGGGGCGATCGCGCCTGCGTGGTATGGCACCGGTGTCGAGGATTTCTACAACGGCGGTTTCTATTTCGACCAGGGCGCGTACGCGCGGCCGTTGTCGGGTGCGACCGAAGTCGATGTCGACGGTCACGGCGCGACCGCGGTGTATCGCCTGCTGCCGACCGATTCTCTGGTCTACGCAAACGGCGTGCGACTGCATCAGGAAGCAGGTTACGCGCCAGCGCTACCGTCGCCAACCTGCGCACGCACGGTCGTGCACGCGTATCGTCGCGCACAACGGTTGATGGTCGCATATGACGCATTCGAGATAGGCAATGGCGCGGCTGCAGCGGCGCACGCTTACGTGGGATCGAATGCAGCGGCATGCGCGACGCTGAATTCGCAATTCGAGGACGAGCCGCCCAGCGTGCGCAATGCACTTGCGTGCTCGTATGCGAGCGGTAGCAGTCACTTTCGCTTTCGAGTCGATGACGCCGAATTACCACTGCGGCTGCGTCGCACGTTCGACGCCGGCAACGGGACACCGGGTGATACCGCAGGTGCCGCTGCCGCCGAGATCCGCATCAATGGCGTCGCTGCTGGATGGTTTCCGCCCGCGATTGCAAATCCTGCACGGCGCTGGCAGCAGCAGGACGCGATGCTTGATATCGCGGCGGGCACGACCGTGTTTGACGTTGAGATCATTCCGGAGTTTGGTGCCGCGACGCCACAGTTCGGCGAATCCCGCTGGGAGCTGTTCGGTGGCTGGAAGGATGGGATCTTCGTCGATGGCTTCGAACCGTAGACGGCCGTCATCGAATCTGCACGTGGCTAGCGGCGTGCAACATCAGCGCGTACGCAGCGCTCGTATCGCGCGCTGGCAATTGCTCCTGCATTGCGAGCCACGGGGATGTGGATGTGTCCGCTGGCGCCGGGAGCGCTCGCGCACCCGGCATACCGGCCATCCATGGCCATAAAACCCGGCGTGCTCGCGCAAGCCGGGTTGCTGTGACAGCGTCCTTGCCCCGTGGATCCGGTGGGAGCGGAGGGCGGGTACGATCAGAAGCGGTATTCGCCGCTGACGGAAACCAGATTGGGACTGAACTTCAGGCCATTCTTCTCGGCCTTGTAGTAGTCGTAGTTCACCCCGACGCTGAAGTTGTTGCTGAAGTCGTAGCCGACGCCGGCCCCTGCATACCACTTGTTGCTGCTGTCATCGACGCGTACAGGCACTACGCCATCGAAATAGCCGCCCTTGACGTCGCCGCGAAACAGACCTGCGCGACCGCTCAGGTACCAGTTTTCGGCCACGTTGAAGTGTCCGTTGACGCCGAGGTTCCAGCCGCTGATTTCGGCCTTGCCGAGTGCTTCGGAGCCGCTCTTCGGCGAGACGCTGCCGAGGTCCGTGTAGCCGCCTTCGACACCAAGCAGAACGCTGGGTGCGACCGCCCAGCGGTAGCCGAGATTCGCGCTGTAAGCGGTATCGTTGTCGTCGTAAGCGCCCTTGCTCAGATTCGCCTGGCCGACGCTGCCGTTGATGAAAAATCCGCTCGTATCGGCGGCGTGACTTGTAGCGGGAACTGCAGCAACGCCTGCAGTAGCGAGGGCAATGGCAAAAAGTGCATTTTTCATGATTTGTTCTCGAGCTCTTCTAGGGGAAATGAATTCTGTGGCGTCACTTCCTGTGACGCCCAACTTCGACTGTCGCCTTTTGCAATCGGTTCGATTCCCTGGCGGCCCGCTTAAGATGGGATTCAGGTGCTTATTTTCAATACTGTGCAGTTCATAAATTGTTCAGCTCTGTGAATCACCTCTGTTTACACGAGCCTCCAAGCCACAAAGAGTCCGCTTCGACGCTCTTTGGTTGATGCGCTGCAATCGTTTGTGGTTGCGGCTATGAGGGTGGATGTGTCGCTGCACGTCGGGCTTGGGCTCGACCTGAAAGCCGAGCCCATCGGGAAATGCAAAGGCGTTTCTATCGCCCTGGCTGCCACGGAAGTGGGCGAAAATCTCGCTGCAGCGACGCATCACGCAGCCTCTCGCGAGCCTCTTCGTCGCCATCGGAGCGCACGTCATTCGTGGCGCCTCTGTGCGCGTTGCACTCACTGGCAGCGCGTACTTCATGGCCCCGAGCAGCTACGTTTTTCTGAGTGGCAAGCCGGCTATGTGCGCCAACGCACCGAAGGGCACATACGCCGCGAGTAGATTGGCTTTCGAAGTGCGGTGCACGTACCCGTCACTGACGTAAATTGACGCACGAGTACATTGCTGCGACTGGGCTCTTGTTCCTGCGCATTTCCGGCGGGCGTCTGCCGATCATCACGGAGCGGTTGATCTGAAAAGGAGCAACGCAATGCTCTTGTACCTTGCTCTCTCCGCACTTGAGTGTCACGCCGATGGCTCGAAAATCGGTGAGTACAAACCGGGCAGTCTCGATCGCGGATCTACCGAGTATCGGGCGCGTAACGAGCAAACGTGCGCGCAAAGTCGGCGCCCTCATAGTTGCCGGCGGCATCAAAATCTCGGGGCCGACCCACACGGAAATCGCTCAGCATGAATAGTCGCACCCTGACTCCAGAGCTGCTCCACAAGATCGACGCCTACTGGCGCGCCGCCAACTATCTCTCAGTTGGCCAGATGTATCTCTACGACAATCCGCTGCTGAAGGAACCGCTGAAGCTGTCGCACATCAAGCCGCTCGTGGTCAGCCATTGGGGTACGACGCCCGGGCAGAACTTTATCTATGTTCACTTGAACCGCGCGATCAGGAAATATGACCTCGACATGTTCTATGTCGCCGGTCCCGGTCATGGTGGCCCTGCCATCGTGGGCAACGTCTATCTCGAAGGCACCTGGAGTGAGGTCTATCCAGAGGTGACTCAGGACGAAGGCGGGCTCAAAAAGCTGTTCAAGCAATTCTCGTTTCCCGGAGGAATATCCAGTCACGTCGCACCGACGACGCCCGGTTCGATTCACGAAGGTGGGGAGCTGGGATATTCGCTAAGCCACGCCTTCGGTGCCGCATTCGACAATCCGGGTTTGATCGTCGCCTGCGTCGTCGGCGATGGCGAAGCGGAAACGGGACCGCTGGCGACAGCATGGCAATCCAACAAACTGCTTGACCCGGTCACTGACGGCGCGGTTCTGCCGATCTTGCATTTGAATGGCTACAAGATCAGCAATCCGACGGTCTTGGCGCGCATCGACCACGACGAACTGGAGCAGTTCTTCCAGGGTTGCGGTTGGAAGCCGTATTTCGTGGAAGGCACCGACCCGGACACCATGCACGAACTGATGGCCAGCGCGCTGGACCAGGCGA
>JBDSNK010000280.1:0-9101 GCA_039915385.1 Dokdonella sp. | reverse complement strand
GCACGTTGCGACGCAGCGCAGCGATCGTGCGATTGGCGGCGAGCGCGTGATCGGGGTCATCGACCCAGCGATAGGCCGAGTACAGGCGCAGGGCGTCGACTTCGCGATGCCGAGCCAACCCGCGCGCGAGTTCGAGCGCGTAGCGACCGATTCCGGTCAGCGGCGCGGTGATCGCGTCGACGTTGAAGATGACGCGCATGGTCTTATTGCCGCTCGCGTGCCAGATCGGCGTCGACCATGCGCTGCGCGAGGCCGGCAAGATCGAGTGAAGGCGCAAAGCCGAGTTCGCCGCGTGCCTTTCTCGCGTCACCCACCATCAGTGGCGCGTCCACCGGGCGAAAAAATGCGGCGTCGACGCGCACACGCACCCGATCGCTGCCGTGTTCGACGCCGACTTCGTCGACGCCTTCGCCGAACCAATCGATGGCGATGCCGGCGGCAGCGAAGGCAACCGTCGCGAAATCACGAATGCTCGATGCAACGCCGGTTGCAAGAACGTAGTCGTCGCCACATTCGCGCATTGCCATGGCGGCCATCGCGGCCACGTGGTCGGGCGCGTAGCCGAAGTCGCGCCGCGCATCCAGATTGCCGAGCGCGATCGACGCCTCTTGTCGGAGCGCGATGCGCGCGACGCCGCGACTGAGTTTTCGCGTGACGAAGGCTTCATCGCGCAAGGCCGATTCATGATTGAACAGGATCGCGCTGGACGCACGCAGACCGAAGCTCGCACGCCAGCTGCCGACAGCGCCATGCGCCATCAGCTTGGACAAACCATACGGCGAACGCGCGCAGAGTGGTGTGTGTTCGTTCTGTGGCGCATGCGTGGGTTCACCGAAAATCTCGGCGCTCGAGGCGAGCACGAAATGCGCGTGCGGCGCATGCTGACGAATGGCTTCCAGCAGGTTGAGCGTGCTCATGCCGTTGGCGGCCATGCTCGCGTGCGGATCGCGGAACGAATCGGCCACCCGCGATTGCCCGGCCAGATGGAACAGCGCGTCCGGCGCGCTCGCCCTGACGCATGCGGCGCACGCGGCCGCGTCGGTGGGATCGAGGATTTCCAGTTGCAGGCGCGGGTGGGTGTCGATGCCAAGTTCGCGCAAACGCCAGACATCGGGCGCGCGCCCAGGTCGATGCGTACCGATCACGTTGGCGCCGCTTTCAAGCAGGTGCGCAGCGAGCAAGGCACCATCCTGGCCGGTGATGCCGGTGATCAGGGCGTTGGTCGGCGATGCGCTCATGCGCGGGATTCAGGAAAACTGCGAAGTGCCGATTCTGCATCGCGCAACGCTGCGCGTGCTGAACCAGCAGACATCGGACCGATCTGGACGATCGGTATATCGAGCAGGCCGCACAGGATCTCGGCCGCAGATTGCTTGCGTTCCCGCACGATGAGGCACTCGATGGCGTGGATCTGTAACCAGTCCCAAAGCGCACGATAGGACGTTTCGGGATCGTTCGCTTGCCAGGTGTTCGCCGCGACGACCTCGCCGGCAAACACGAGTTCGTTTTCGGCGCCGTTCGCGCGCAGGTTCCAGACCTCGGCATCGGCCCACGCCGGCGCATCTGCGCCGACCCAGAGCAGGCGCGGGCGCGCCGCGTTATCGATGCGCGCATTTGCGTAGATCCTGCGCACGCGCCAGTCGAGCACACGCCGCTCGAACGAGTACAGCGTCGCGCCCACCTCGGCCTCGTAGTGCGGCCAGCGCTCGCGCAACACGGCCATGCCGGCTAGGCCGAGGGCAAGACGGCGTTCCTCGCCGAAACTCTGGCTGCGCGCGTGCCTGACCAGCACGTTGCCCGCGACCACGTGCCGCAACCCGCGCTGTGCGGCGCGCTGGCAGAAGTCGTTTTCCTCGCCATAACCTTGTGCAAACGCTGCATCGTCCAGCACACCGATCGCATTGATCACGCTGCGCCGGATATAGAGACAGAAGCCATTCCCGGTCGGCAATTGGGGATAGGCGAGCCCCGCGCCCTGCCACAAGGCACGAGCGCAATCGTCGAAGCGCCAGCACGCGGGCAACGTGTTCGCCTGCTCCAGCTCGGGTACCGAGAACGCGCCGGCATTGTCGGAAACCGCGGTTGCCGTCGCGATGTCGTCGCCTGCATACGCCGCGCGGCGCAGACCAGTAAGCCAATTTGGTCCGACTTCGGTGTCCGCGTTGAGGAGAACGACGTCAGCAAGACCGGCAAGTTCGATGCCGCGGTTCGCGGTGGCCGTGAAGCCGCGATTGGTGGCGTTGCGCAGCACGCGGACGCGCTCCAGCGACGCATAGCGCGCAAGCAGAGGCGCGATGGCAACATCGGTACTCGCGTCGTCGATGACGATCAGCTGCGCGCGACCGCGGGTATGGTCGAGTAACGCGTCGAGGCATGGCCCGACCAGAGCGGATGCATTGTAGACCGGCACCACAATCGCTACTTCATGCGCAGCGACATCTGCTCCGAACGGGACGCAACGCGCGAACACTTCGTGTTGTCCGCGTGCCTGCGCTCGCGTATCGCGCACCGCGGGCTGCAATCCCGCCGTGCCGAGTACAACGTGGAACGCTTCCCCGGTCAGGCCGGCACCATCACGCCCGAGGCGTGGTAGCAGATCGAAGGTTGTCTGTTCTGCCGGCGAAAACGTGAAAGCGAAGCGGGCACGGCCATCGCGATCGATCGGCACAGTGGTGAAATGGAATCCTTCAATATCGAGCGCGACCTCGGCCGCAACGCCCACATCGAGTGTGAGCGTGAGCTCATGTCCGTCCCACTCGATGGATCGCAACGGAGCGCGCACAGTCGGTTTTGTGCGCCGGCGCAGGAACGCGAACATGCGTCAGCCCGCTTCGCGCACGGGTGCCGCGCCATGAGCAGCCGTGGAGATCGGCGTCTCCTCGAAGATGCTGCGATCGGCAACGGCGGCCTGCAGTGCCCGCTGCGCCTGGTTGAGTTCAAAGTCCGCCGCGCGCGCGCGGGGCGGCGCTGGTTCGATCCATTCGCGCACGATCTGCGGATCCGGATCGGCCATGCCGTCGACGCCTGCGGCGCGCAGTGCGCCATGCAGTTGATGCGCGACCTTCAGTGGATTGGCGATCAACTCGGCGTAGTCGACGATCACACGCGGCCAGCCACGACTCGCATCGAACGCAGCGCGCGTGTACAGCTCCCACAGCGCGAGGCCGGCAGCAGGTTCGACGCCATTGCGCGCAGCCAGCGACTCGGCCACCTCGTGCGGATCGCGTACCACGTGCACGAACAGCGGCCGGGTCAGCAGGGGCAACAAATCACGTACGACCAGGCACAGGCGGGGCTCCTTGATCAGCCACGGGCGCTGCGTATCGAATTCGTCGATCAAGACGCCGACTTCGCGGCGGAACGCGTCGATCGCGGCGCCCGGCGCCTGCGTGGGCGGGTTGCGCCAGTCGCCGCCGGCCGCGGCTAGGCGGCGCACGCAGGCCATGTGCAGGCGCCCGGATTCGTAGTGACCTTTCGGGTTGTCCGGGCCGCGCAGAAGATCCTCTTCTGGACCGACCGCAACGCCCATGCGCGCAAGCAATCCGGCGACGCTCGACGTGCCGGAGCGATGCATGCCGAGCACGACGATCTGCCCACTCGCCGGTCGTGCGAGTTGCACCGGCCGATGCGAAGCGGGCGGCACGCGCGGCGGCGCGAGTCGGGCGTCGCGGCTGACAATCTCGGCGAGGCGATCGGCACTGTCGTCGATATTGTGCATCCGCGCAAACGCGTCCGCGCGTGCATGCGCCTGAGCGATGAGATGTGTCCGTTGCCCGAACACCTCACGCAGTTGCGCCGCGAGTGCATCGTGATCCGGCTCCGCCCAGCGCGCACCGGGTCGACGCGGATCGTCGGCACGCGTCGCCGCGACGAGCACACCATGTTCGCGCGCAAGCGCTGCCTGGCTGCCGAAATCGGTTGCGATCAGGATCTTTGCGCAGGCGAGCGCTTCCGCCGCGAACGGATCCCAACCGCCACCACGTCGTACCGAGACATAGACATCCGCGGTGGTCATCAATTGCGCGCGCTGATGCCACGGAAAGGCCCAGCCGGTAAGTACGTGCACGCGCGCATCGCCTTCTTTCAGCTGCGCGAGTCTGTGCGTTATCGAGAGCGCTTCAGCGCCTGGGCGCACGTGAATCAGTAGTTCGACCGGTTCGTCGACGTGGAAGCTGCGACGGAAGGCGGCCAGCAGGACATCGGGCGCATCGCGCGCCAGCTCTTCGGCCACGGCGAGGAAGACAAAATTTCCACGCGGATTGCGCAGCGCCGGCACGCGCGGATGGCAGTAGTCGCCATCGACACCGAGCGGCAGGATTTCGATGGGCACCTGTACACCTGCGGCGCGAAAGGCTTCACCCTGGAACGCGTCGGGTACGAGCAAGCGGTCGAGCCGACGCGACGCCTCCACCCAATCCGTGGGCACGCGTTCCCATTCGCTGAAGCCTAGACCGATGCGCCGGCGGCCTTGCGCCTGCGCAAACTGATCGGCGGGGGCGCACACCAACGCGGCGTCTGCTGACGCCGGCCAACGCCGGCGCATTGCGAGATCCAGGCGGAAGTCCTCGGCGCTGGCAACCTCGCGCTCGACGGCCTGATAGGCCATGCGCAAACCACGTGCGTCGAGCCGACGCACCAGCAGGCGCGCGAGCTGAGCGTACGCGTGCGGAAACCGCGTCGCGCCCTGCCAAAGCACGGTGCCGCGGTAGTCGGCGCGCAATCGTTCCTGCCAGCGTGCGGCGAATGTCGCGCGGCTCGCTTGCCACAGCCGCTGACGGAAGCCGCCGTCATCCTGGGTCGAACCGTGCTGGTCATGGCGCAAGGTCACGGCTCCCGCGACTACGCTCGCAATGCCTGCGTCGGCGGCACGCAAGCAGTAGTCGGAGTCCTCGAAATAGCTGTGGAAGGCGGTATCGAGTTCACCGATGCGATCGAGGCAGTCGCGTCTCAAGTAAGCCAGCGCGAATGCGATCCCCGGCACGCGACGCGTCGTGCTGAATTGGGCGACTTCGCGCTCGACGCAGCCTGATTCGGTCTGCTGGCCCCACAAGTCGTCGGCTTCAATGAATCCCCCCGCATGGTATAGGCGCCCCTCTGCTTCGGGCCCGAGGAGACGGCAGCCGACGATGCCGTTTTCCGGCGCCGCATACGCCGCATCGCGCAGGCGGCCAAGCCAGTCGGTCTGGATGAACAGCAAATCGTTGTTGAGCAGCACGACATCGTCATCGGCGCGCGCCGCAGCCATGCCTGCGTTCATGCCGCGCACGAAGCCGAGATTTTCGGGCAGACGGACGATGCGCACACGGTCTGCATAGGCAGCCAGTGCCGTCGGCGTCTCGTCGGTACTGCCATTGTCGACGACGATCACCTCGACAGCTTCGAGCTCGCTCGACAGCAGCGCATCGAGGCAACGTCGGGTCAACGGCCACTTGTTCCACGCAAGCACGATCAGGGCGGCGCCGCGCATGGCTCAGTCAACCATGTCGGACCGCGCCGGCCACAGGCTTGCCAGCGCGCGATCGAGTTCGTCCGAGGCAAAGCTCGCGACCGGCGTCGCCAAGAGCGCGGCGGCGCCTTCGGCCGCGCGGCGGGCGGCGCGTGCATCGGCGACGATGCGATGGCGGCGCGTCGGATCGTCCCTTGCGTCGTCACGCGCGAGCCGCGCCACCGCAACCAGCAAGTGCCGCGGCGAGGTGCCGAGCTTCGCGGCGAGCGTCGCGAGCCGCTGCACGCCGAATTCGTTCACGCCGTCACTCCAACCGGGTGCTGATCGCGGCGATAGGCTGCGAACACCTCGTCGCGCGCGCCTTCCAGTACGCTCTTGCCATGTTCGATCCACACCACGCGGTCGCACAATCTGGCGATCTGCGATTCGTCGTGGCTGACCAGCACAACGGTGTGACCTTCAGCCATGCGTGCACGCAACGCAGCGCCGGACTTTTCCCGGAACTCCGCGTCGCCGACCGCGAGCACCTCATCGATCAGCAACACATCCGGCTCGACCTGGATCGCAACCGAAAAGGCGAGGCGCATGTTCATGCCGGACGAGTAGGTGGAGATCGGTCGTTCGAAAAAATCGCCCAGTTCGGAAAATTCGCGGATAGCCGGCAGGCGTGAGACGACATCGCGCCGGCGCAGGCCCAGCAGCAGACCCGACAGCACCGCATTGTCGCGGCCGGACAGATGTGGAACAAAGCCCAATGACAACGACAGCAGCTGGCACGACACGGGGCCGCGGCGCACGCTGCCCCGATCCGGCGCGAGAATGCCGGCGATCACGCGCAACAAGGTGCTCTTGCCAGCGCCGTTGCGACCGATCACGCCGAGACGTTCGCCGCGTCGCAAGGTGAGGCTTACGTCCTCCAGCGCCCAGAAACGATGGTTGCCAAAGCGTCGCTGCGCGTTGAAGGCGAGGCCGACATTGCTTAGTTCGATCAGGTTGTCGTCCACGTCAGACCGCCAGCTTTGGATAGCGTGGCGCTAGGCGGGCGACCACGAAGGCGCCGACCAGACACACGCCGAGCGAGATGGCGCTGACCTTCGCGAGGCTGATCCAGTCCGGCCATTGACCGTGCATCAGGATGCCGCGCGCCGCGTCCATGATCACCGCGACGGGGTTGAGCGCCATGATCTCGCGCAGCGGCGACGGCACGCTCGCCAGCGAGAACACCACGCCGGACAAGAACATCAGCACCGTCAGCAGTTGCTCGATCACGAAGCGCAGATCCGGCAGCAGTGGCACCACCGCCGCAATCACGAAGCCGACGCCGGCGCCAAACAGAAAGACCGCGACGAATACCGGCGGCAGGGCGATATAGGCGATGTTGGGCGGGAAGCCGGACGACCAAAGGATCACCAGCAACAACGCAAAGATGTAGAAGAACTTGACCGTGTCGGAAAGCATCGCGACCAGCGGAAATACCAGCGGCGGCACACGCACCTGGCGCACCAGGCCGAGGTTGCTCCAGATTGCGTAGCCGCCATGCGTCATGCACGATTTCATCCACTGCCAAAGGGTCAGTCCGACCAGCAATTGCGGCACATAGTCCGGACCGCCGCTGTGCATGATCACGCCGAAGACGAGCCAAAACGTTGCCATCATCAGTGCGGGATCCAGCACCCACCAGAGCAGGCCCAGATAACTGCGTGAACGTTCGGCGCGCAGTTCGGCGTAGGTGCTGAAAAGGATGAGTTCGATCAGGTGCTGGCGCATGCGGGCGTAAAGAGAGGGGGCGTCTGCGAGGATACCGGATTCACCCCGGACCAGTGGACTGCAACATTCATTTCGGAAGCGGCTCGCTCGGTCTCGCGGCGCTGGACTTGTCGTTACGGCGGGCTGTCCTGCCCGCCGCCCTTGCGGCCCAGCTACGCTGTTCGCACGCGCTCCTGGTCGGCGTCCAGCACCACGATCCGCTTCGCGATCCATCTTCCAATTGAACGCGGCAGCCCACTAGTTGCATGCATCAAGTCGCGCACAGGTGATCGAGGGCCGGGCCGGCGAACGCGAGGAACAGCAATAGGGCTGCCAGCGCAACACCCAGAGCGAGGCGCGGTGGCGTCAGTGCGATCGTTGGCTCATGGCGTCCTGGGCTGAAGTGAGCGTGCAGTGCGACCAGGAAGCAGCCGGCAAATCCACACAGAAACGGAACCATCGGCAACAGGAAGCGCGCCTTGACGTGGATCAGGAGGAACAGCGCGAGCTGATAGCCAAACAACAACACAATCAGTGCGAGCAAGCGACCGCCCTGGGCATGCGCCACTGGCGATCGCCAGCGGCGGGTCGCGATCCCGAACGCACTGGCAGCCAGCAGCAAGGCATGCATAAAATCGTTCATCGTCGTCAGCACGCGCGTCAGCCACCCCGGGCTTCCATAGACCGAAAGATGGCCGGCGCAGGCGGCGCCGGGCAGTTGCGAGACCAGCGACGTCTTGGCACTGAACAGGCGGAAGTACTGACGTCCCAACTGATCGGCAAACACATGCGGCAGGCCGCGCTCGTTGACCAACGCGCGCACCTTGTCCAGGTACACGGCGTTGCGCTGCTGTGGCGTCGCGCCGCTCGCGACAAACTCGCGCAGGGTCACGCCGCCCATGTCGGCAACATAGTCGCTGCGCCAGGTATCGTTAAGGCCCACCCAGACGTTATAGATCGAACTGTCGGCGATCATCGGCCTGCCGTATTCGCGCCAGCCATGCAGCAACGCCGGTGCCGTCACCACCGCGAGGCCGAAGACCAGCGCGAGGGCTGACCGCAGCAACAGGTGGGGGCGCTGGCGTCGCAAAAGCGCCATGAGGAACAGCGGCCAGAACATCGACAGCAGGCTCTTGGCGAGAATCGCCAGGCCAATGCACAGGCCGGAAAGAAAAGGGCCGAGCGCTGAGCCTGCACGCGCGAGCAGGCACAACGCCGCGAGCAGCAAGAACACGTGCGGCAGCTCCGGCCAGAGCCAATGCGCATAGGCGGCGCAGGATGGGTTGAGCAGCCACAATACCGCTGCCGTGTTCGCCGCAGGAACACTACTGCCGAGGCAGCGCCAGAGATCGCGTAAAAGCGCCGCACAAGCGAGGAAAAGCAGGCTCTGCACCATCTGCACCGCCAGCAGATGGGTGCCGAATACGGCATAGATGGCAGCGATGAACAACGGCTGCAGCGGCGGCCAGATCGAACTTGGCATCCACGGGCCGCCGCCGAGGATCGCCAGCGCGCTGGCCTGATACGTCTGCTCGTCGCCAACCAGCGTTTTCGCCTCGCCGCTGTAGTACGCCAACCAGAGCAACGCCTGCGAGGCGAGGAACAACACAAGGAACAGCGCCGTCAGCGCCTGCCGACGGCGCGATGGCGCGGGCGCGACCGTTTTCATCGCGACGCGCCGTTGCGTCAACGAATCAATGCGCGGGCGCGGGCGGGGCGGCAGGGGCGACCGGCGCCGGACTGCCGACCGCACGGCGCTTCGCCGGTGCGCGGAAGGTCGGCGTGAACTTCTCGTGCGAACCGCTGGTGGTGATGCCTTCGACGTAGTACCAGTAGTCCTTGCACGGGTCGATCGAATCGTCGCGGTACTCGTATTTGTGCGTCTCGTCCGAGGTGCCGGCACCGAGGA
>JBDSNK010000227.1:0-5932 GCA_039915385.1 Dokdonella sp. | reverse complement strand
GGCGGATTCCATCATGGCCCGAGCGCAATGCGCTCACCTCAAGGCCGCATAGACGACTGCAACCGCTTCGATTGTCCGATCAACGCTCGGCACTATTGACGGAGGAGTCCATAGACGAATAGTTAGGACACGCCGCTCGCGAAAGGCTCTAGAGCTAATACCGCGGCGATCGCAAGTAAGAAACCGATCGTTGCCTGAAAAAAGCCAAGTGCGTGAGCACGGAGCGGATGTAGTGGATCTCTCAGCGTGGACAACGCTAAAAAGCTTCTCACCGGAAAATGCGAGTCCTTCGCCAGCGCGTAGCCCCGTACAAGGCAAGCAAACGCCCAGAAGACAAAACCAAGTGCAGCGAGTGCGGCAATTGATTGCAGCATGTCCAACGCAGGCGGTGCAGCATGACTTCGCATGGTGGGCCCTAACTACTATTCGGTTGTGAAATGAAGCCTATTCCTGCAGCCTATCACAGCTGATTTCATGTTTACTCGTGGAAGCTTTCGAGGCGAATCAATCGCTTCCAGCAATCGCGCCGTCTATTCCCACCGTCTAATCCTGCAGCCTTTCGCCTTTGACTGATCGTCTCGATCGGGGAGTCAGCCGAGGGCAGACGCAAGCGCATGTGCTTCCTGATGCCGCTATCACTCTTTGTCGTGATGTAATGACGAGCAGGGCGAACGCGTGTTAGCGGTGCTTGTTTCTGCCTACTATCCGACTGCGTCGCCGGAGCGATGCGCAATCCACGCACCGATCAGCGCCGATGCGTAAGGAATCGCCTGTGCGGCGAGGATCGTGATCCACAGGCGGCCTTCGACATAGTTGATGCCGCTGGAATTGATCATGCCGACGATGCAGGCGATGAGGGCGAGGAAGAGCAACATCTCTTCGCTCACGGCGGTGAACGGGTTTGGCTTGGCGCCGATGCGGCGACTTTTCGCGGTGCGGATGAATTCGGCTTTCTTGCGCGACAGACCTTCGAAGATGCCTCGCGCGATCGCGTGCGACAGGCCCATGCTCGCGACCGAGGCTGCGATCGTGTCTTTCCATGAACATGGCACGCGCACGCGATAGAGAATGATGCCGAACGCGGCCTTGAAAATGAAGAAGCCGATCAGCGGCACAAGGAACAGATACATCGGCAGGGTGAAGTATTTCGGTGCGAGCACCATGCCGAGTGTCCACAGCATGGCCATCAGCGTGAACACGAGATGCAGCGCGTCGCCGAACCACGAGAACCAGCCGGTGAGGAAGTGGAAGCGCTGGCCGCGCGTCAGGGTCGATGTCCGCGAGACCATCCAGCCCAGGCGCGCCTTCATGATCTGCATCGCGCCGAACGCCCAGCGATAGCGCTGCGATTTGTACGCCTTGAAATCGGCAGGGGTCAGGCCCTTGCCCATCAGCTCGTCGACGTAGACGAGTTCGTAGCCGGCCTTCATCAGGCGCAGGCCGAGTTCGGCGTCTTCGCAGATGGTCCACTCCGACCAGGCGCCGGTATTTTCCAGCACGTGCTTGCGCACCATCGTCATCGTGCCGTGCTGGATGATCGCGTTGCGCTCATTGCGATGGTGCATGCCGATGCGGAAGAAGCCATCGTATTCCCAGTTTGTCATGCGTCGGAACGCGTTGTGCTCCCAGTCGCGATGCGCCTGCGGGCACTGTACGACGGCAACCTTCGGGTCGACGAAATAACCGGTCAGCGCGCGTAGCCAGTCGCTGCGCACTTCGTAGTCCGCATCGACGACGGCGACGACTTCGGCGCGTGGATCGGTTTCCTTGAGACCGAAGTTCAGAGCGCCGGCCTTGAATCCCGGCCACGGTTCCAGATGATAGAAGCGGAACTTCGCGCCGAGCTTCGCGCAATACGCCTCTACCGGCTTCCAGACGTCCGGGTCCTTGGTATTGTTGTCGAGCACGATCACTTCATAGTTCTCGTAATCCAGTGCTGCGAGCGAATCGAGCGTGAGGATCACCATCTCCGGCGGCTCGTTGTAGCAGGCGAGATGGATCGACACGAACGGCTGCGCATCGCCGTCCCCCGGCGACAGCAGCTTGAATTCGCGCAGCCAGTGAGGGCGCCACAGCACTTCGGTGAATTCGAAGCCATTGATAAGCAGAATCAGGATGATCGCGAGCTGCGCCGGGAACAGCAGCACCAGCATCGCCCAGTCGAAGGGATCAAGATAAAAGTCGTAGGGCAGGGTCGCCATCCACACCAGGATCGACGCGGACAACTGGACCAGGACGAGGAAGAACGCAATTCCCATCGCGCGGAAACGGATGAAGTAGCGCGCGAACCAGAACATCGGGATCAACGCGAGCAGCGATGCGAAGCCCGCTTTCCATGGCCATATCGGATCTTCGACCACCGTGCCGGTAAACGAGAATTTCAGTTCGCGGTTCGCATTGAACATGCCCCAATACGCTTCGACGCGACCGGCCAGCACTTCCTTCCAAGGCTGGTCGATCGCCTCCATCACGTAGTAGTCGATCTTGTTGCCGGCTGCGACGTTGAACCAGTCGCGCAGGAAATGCGCTTCGTCGGCGAGCGAGGGCTGCGCGTATTCCTTGCGGTCGCCATTTGATGGCCAGCCGACTTCGCCGATCACGATGGGCTTGTTCGGGAACATCTTCTGCAACTCGTGGTACTGGCCGAGCACGAAACCGACCGCGTCCTTGCGCGGAATGCGCTCCCAGTAAGGCAGGATGTGCACGGTGATGAAGTCGACGTGTAGCGCGAGTTCCGGGTGACGCTGCCAGGTATCGAGCGGTTCGGCGGTCGAGACCGGGATCTTCAGTTGCGCACGTGCGCGATCGAGGTAGGAGATCAGCGCGGTGACGCCGATCTCACCGCGCAGGATCACCTCGTTGCCGATGATCGCGCGGTTGATGTTGTCGTTCTTGCGGCTCAGTGCGATAAGCGCGGCAAGCTCACGTTCGTTGCGCTCGGAGCGTCCCTCGATCCAGGCGCCGGCCATCACGGTCATGCCGTAGAACTTCGCGATGCGCGGGATCTGCGGATTTTCAGCGGACGAATAGGTGCGCAGGCGCTTGCTGTACTGCGACAGCAGGCGGATGTCGCTGTCGATCTCGGCTTCGATCGGGTACAGCTGGCGGGTCGGGTCCTGGTAGCGCTGGAACGGGTTGAACGCGAAGCCGCCGATTTCGCCGTGCCAATCCGTGATGTGAGCGGGCCGGTTGAGAAAGCCCCATAAGCCGACATTCAATGCCGCAACCAGCAAGGTCAGAATGAGCGCGCGCCAGAACGATTTGCGCACGACGGGGGGCTGGGTGCGGCTCAAGCAGGCCTCGGGGAATTTGCGACGGACGTAGCACGGCAGCATAGCGGAACGCTGCGCACGGGCTCAATGAATTCGGCGCCACGCCAGCAGCAGGAATCCCGTCTGACACGCCTGCTGGTCGCCATCCGCAGGCGGTTCCGGGCGCAGACAGACGGCTTGGCGCGAGCAGACTATTTGTCGTCTCGGCGCTTGCGGCCCAGTCGCCGCAACTGGCTGAGGACCACTGGCGCCAGCGCCAGCACGGCCATGCCGAGCACCGGCAGCAGCACGCGTTTGTGCGCGAGGATGTTCAGCGAGACGGCGCCCTCGCGTGCGATGGTTTCGGTCAGGCCGGCGCCAAGCGCCGTCTCGAACGCGATCATCACGGTGCCGCCCAGCACGGTGGAGGTGAGGAACAGCCAGATCGGGCAGCGCAACCAGGCCAGCGCAACCGTGACCCCGCCGAACGGGAAAAACGGCACCAGGCGCAGGAACATCGCGAAACTGATCGGGTAGGCCTGATAGCCGGCGCGCAAGCGCTCGACCAGGGCGGGCGCCGGTCCGCTGCCATGCTCGAACGCGGAGCGGCTGGCGAGGAACAGGATCATCGCACCGAGCGTCGCGCCGAGCATCGAGAGCACGGTGCCTTCGACGAAGCCGAACAGCATTCCGCCAGCGAGCACAATCACGATGGCGCCAGGTATCCCGGTTGCGATCGCGAGCGTCATCAAGCCGATCTGGGTGAGCACTGCGAGCAGCGGGTGCGCCTCGATGCTGGCGCGCAGGTCGGCCTGTTCCTGGGCGATGTGCTGGGGCGCAAAGCGGTCGAGCGCGCCCGAGAAAAACAGCGCGACACCGATCCCGACCAGTATCAGCAATGGCAGGAACGAGCGCAGACGTTTCATCGATTCGCAACCACGGACGGGACGCTGCGCGTGGCGGCGGTGCCGCGAAGCATAGCGGCTCCGTGTGGCGCGACAAAGGCTCGACCGTTGTGGCGCACAGCTCTGACGTCCAGTGGGTCAGGTTGCACGCGCGAACACCGTGATTTCCTCGCGATCGTGATAGAGATGCTTCGCTCGCAGCTCGATCCGGCCGGGGAGTGCGGCCCGCACGATCGAGAAACACAGCTGCACTTCGTCGTAGCGCTTCTTCATCGGCAGCTTGAGGTTGAATACCGCATACCGGCAGCAGCCTTCGGCAAACCACTGCGCCATGAGTTCGGCGACGCGGCGGGGTTGCTCGACCATGTCGCAGACGAGCCAATCGACCGGCTTCTGCGGCCGGTAACGGAAACCATCCGAACGCAGGTGATCGACGAGGCCCGATGCGAGCAGGGTTGCATCCATCGGTCCGTTGTCGACCGCCGTCACATGCAGCGAGCGGTTCACCAGCTGCCAGGTCCAGCCGCCCGGCGAAGCGCCGAGGTCGACCGCGCGCATGCCCGGTTTGAGCCAGCGTTCGCGCTCGCCTTCATCGAGCAGCACGACCAGCGCTTCTTCGAGTTTCAAGGTCGACCGGCTTGGCGCTGCGTGCGGAAATTTCAGGCGCGGGATGCCGCCGGTCCAGGGTGCGGTCGCGTTGATGTTGGCGACACATACAAACGCAGCGTCCGTCGCGGTCATGCAGATGTGCAGACGCCAGGGCGAACTGCGATCGATCAATTGTTTCTTCTTGAGTGCCGCAATCAGCGCGGCGTTGAGGCCGCGGCACAGTGCGGCGAGTTCGCGCGCGGCATCGCTGTCCGGCGCTTCGACCCAGGCGTCGCACCAGCGGCGTGGGTCATTTTCGATGATGGGCAACAGCACCGACAAGCGGTCTTTCGCCGGCAAATCGCGCGCCTGTCCCAAGGTACGCAGCAACTGGCGCGCGAATACCAGGTTGCGCCAGGGTGCCGCCTCGCCCAATTGATCGGCCGCGCCGCGATCGGCCGTCACGAATTCGACGAAGCCACTGCCGCGCGCAGCGCGCGCATAGCCGCCACCGCCCATCAGCGCGTCGTGCGCGGTGAGCTCCTGCGCGCATTCACCCTCGAATCCGGGGCGGCAATAGGCGAGCAGGCTGGAGGTATCGCTGGCGGACATCGGGCACAACGTCGAGGTGGCGCCGCATCATGCCTGCCGACGCCAACAATGACGAGTGTGACGGCGTCGCCGAACGCGTTTGCGCAGGTCCGCTAGCGTTCGCCCACTTCCTTTCCTGGGGTTACACCATGGCAACGATACTGGTTCGAACCCTCGCTGTTTCCGTATTGGCGACCCTGGCGGCCGCGTTGCCGGCGGCGGCGAACGCCGCGGTCGCGGTGACCGTGAACGCGAATGCAAATTCGCATCCGTTCAGCCCGCTGATCTTCGGCGTGTCCTACGGCAACGCTGCGCGCAATGCGGCAATGGGCTACACCGTGCGCCGCTGGGGCGGCAATTCGACCTCGCGATACAACTGGAAAAACGACATCCACAACACCGGCGCCGACTACTACTTCGAGAACATTCCAGGCGCGACCGATCGCACGCAGGTTCCACCGCTGAACAATGACGCGGATGCGTTCGTCAGCGAATCGCGCAATGCTGGTATCGATGTGCTGATGACGATCCCGACGATCGGCTGGACGCCGCTGGACGGCCATCTCGTCCATCCATATCGTGCCGGCTTCTCGGTCG
>JBDSNK010000361.1:0-4461 GCA_039915385.1 Dokdonella sp. | reverse complement strand
CGCCGCCCAACCGCGTGCGCGATTTCACCTCCGATCCGGGTGAGAACTCCGCCTTCGGCACGCTCGAGATACGACGGGAATACACCAATATGACCGGCGCCGCGTTGACGAACCTGCGTTTTCGCATTGATGACCTGACCACCTTTCCTGCGCCAGACGGCGTGGCCGACATGCGACCGCGCACTTCAAACGATATCGTGGTGACCGTGGACCAGCCGCCGTGCGGCAGCAATTCGAATGTCACCGTATTCGGCACCACCGTGGAGGTACCGCCGAACCAGTTCAATGGTGGCGGTTTCAACACCAGCTTCGGCGTTGCTGCCGTTTCGGCGGGGACACCGCTCGCCAATGGCGCGACCATCAAACTGCGATTCCTGTTTGGTCTCCAGCAGGCCGGAATGTTCCGCGTCGATCTGATGCCCGAAGCATTGCCGGCCGGTGGCGGACCCGATCCCAATTTCATTGGCTGCACGGACGGCTCCACGTGCAGCGAATTCATCTTCCGCGACGGCTTCGATCCGTGACGGCGCTGCGTCTCGCCGCGCTGTCGCAAATGACGTGCGCTCAGTCGCGGTCCTCGATCTATCCGCGGGAGGCCACAGGCCATGCGGAAGATTGCCGACCGCGATGCTGGCGACTTGGACCAAGTCATCCGTGCGGAACACCTTCACCAGATGCACGCCACCGATCGACTTACGCGAGCACAGCGCGCTGAAGCGCGGCGGCGCGGCCGCGATGGTCACGCTGACGACTGGCATTGAAGGCGGTTCCCTCTGCGAGGATTCGATCGGTCCCCTCGACGAGTCGCTCAAATCGTTGAAAGAGAGCGACGCGCGCTCGCGCCAGGTGGTCGAAATGCGTTCCTTCGTTGGAATGTCTGAAGAAGAATCTGTCGATCTCTCCGCCGTATCCGCGCCCACTGTGAAGCGGGACGGGCGCAAGACTCGCGCATTTCTGTTCGACACGATCGGAAGGTCCCTTCATTGAACAACACACGCGATGCGGTGGGTGCAACGGAGAATGCGTATCGGCTCTTCGCGCAGTGGTTGGAGCTGGACGGCGCAGCGCGCGAAGGCCTGCTGGATCGCGCTCGCTCCGACAATTCCGAGGTCCACGTTCGGCTGCAGCAGCTCATCAACGCCGACAGCGAAGCCGATCGCCAGCATTTCCTGGCGGCCGGCGCGATTGAGGATGCCGCGGTCGGTGACAGCACAGCGGATGCGGACAGTGAACGTTCCGGTCAGCGCGTCGGCAACTGGGAACTGGAGCATTCGCTGGGCTCCGGTGGCATGGGCCATGTATGGCTCGCCCATCGAAGCGACGGCCTGCACGAGGGCAAAGCGGCAATCAAGATGCTGCGAGTTGTCGTCGCCGATCCGCGTACGAACAAGCGCTTCGCGCAAGAAGGAAGGATCCTGGCGCGACTGACAATCCGCATATCGCCATGCTGCTGGACGCGGGCTTCACATTCGATAGCCAGCGCTATCTCGTTCCGGAACATGTCGACGGTGAGCGCATCGACCATTGGTGCGATGCGCGCCGCCTGGATGTTCGCGCGCGGCTTGAACTGTTCCTCCAGGTGTGCTCCGCAGTAGCTTACGCGCACGCCAATCTCATTGATCATCGCGATCTGAGACCCTCCAACATCCTGGTGTTGCAGGATGGCTCGGCCACGCTGCTGGATTTCGGTATCGCCAAGTTGCTTGAGGACGATGTCGAGACGGTGACGCAGATGACGGCGGAGACCGGCAATGCGATGACACCCGGTTACGCCGCACCAGAACAGGTCAACGGCGGAGCGATCACAACGGCGACGGACGTCTATGCGCTGGGTGTGATTCTTTTCGGACTGCTTGGCGGTGTCAGTCCATACGGTCAGGACAGTTTGACTCCATGGCAACTCGCGCGAGCTGTGTTGGAGATCGAGCCGAAGCGCCTTTCCGATCGGGCTGGTGGCAATATCGAACCCATCGCGACAGCGCGCAGCAGCACCCCCGAGCGATTGCGCCGCAACCTGCGCGGCGACCTCGATACAATCGTGGCGAGGGCGCTGAAAAAGAATCCGGCGGAGCGCTACGCAGGCGTCCGGGCGCTCGCCGACGATGTGCGCCGTCATCTGGCGCATCTGCCCATTGCCGCGCGCGCCGACACCACGATCTATCGCGCGCGAAAATTTCTACGCCGGCACTGGATCGGTGCCGCGGCGGTCTGCGCGACAACGCTCGCCGTGGCAGCCGGCTTTGCGGCATCAATCTGGCAGGCGCAGCGTGCGGAACACGAGGCAGCGCGTGCCATCGCTGTGAAGCATTTCCTCGTCGAGTTTTTCGACGCGACACGAAACAACTACACCGGAATCAAGATACGCCAGCAAACGGTTGCCGACCTGCTCGCAAACGGCGCCGATCGACTGAAGACTGAATTGCGCGATCAGCCGGATGTGCGCGACGAGATTTACACCATGCTCGTAGAGATCTTCGACGCATCCGGTGACCAGGATCGCTCGATCGAGCTGGCGCGTGCGCGCGTGCGCGCGGCAGAGGAGGCGTATGGAGCTCAGGACGTGCGCGTCGCATCTTCACTGACCCTGCTGGCTGGCGTATTCATCAATCACGATATGGATGCACAAGCGGCCCCACTGCTCGCACGTAGCGAAACGCTGCTGGATAACGCGAAGGACTATGAATCGCTTGAACGTGCGCGGCTGTGGCTATGGCAAGGGGTGCATGAATTCCATACGCTGAAGCCACGCCGTTTCGAGGGCAGCCCGCTGCTGCGGGCCGTCGAACTTTCGCGTCGCCGTTACCCGAACGAAGACGAGCTGGAGATTGCGCTGAATGTCTACATCATTCTCGCCGGTGAAACCGGCCACCTGCCCGAAGCCGAGCAGGCGGCCGATGAACAGCGCAGCCGTGCAATTGCACGTTCCCCCGACAATATATATGTCGCCTACGCCGACATGAATCTGGCGAGCGTTTTGCTCAAGGAGCACAAGTACGATCAGGCGCTGACGCGTGCGCAGGAAGCCCGGCGTGGCATGGCCAAGTTCGAGGGTGAACAGCATCCCGATATACTCATGGCCGAAGCCAGCATCATCAATGCGCTCAACGGCTTGGGTCGCAAAGACGAGGCACGCGAACACTTTGCGCGTTTCAATGCACAGCGGCTGCATGAGCAACCCGACAACAAGCGCCTGGCTGCGCACTTCGCCAAACTTGCAGAAAAGCTGCAGTAGCTGACCCACGCTATCAGTTTGCACGGCACAGAAGTCTTCGAGAATAGCAGCGCCCGGCGAGCCGCTTTTCATGCGCGACACGCGTGATATGTCGTGGCCGTGACCTGCGGCCGACCGAAATTCCTCACTTCCGCGGAAGCATCGAACATCCACTATGGACATTGCCATGCATATCAGCCATTCGTGTGCCGCATTCATTTTGTCCGTGCTGCTGAGCCGTGCGATCGCCGGCGAACTCCCGCCGAATGCACCCGTTGCCCAACAGGCACAGCAGCTCCTGGCGGAGACCATCACGGCAAAGGGACCGGGTATTGCGATACTCGTGGCGCGTGGCGACGAGGTGATCTTTCGTGGTGCACGTGGCATGGCTCAGCTGGAACTCGGGGTGCCGATGCACGCCGGGAACATTTTCCGGATAGGTTCCAACACCAAGCAGCTTGCCGCCGTCAGCATTCTCAAGCTGGTTGAGGCCGGGCGGCTGACTCTGGCCGATCCACTCGCGAACTTTCTACCCGACTATCCAAACGGCGCGCACATCACGGTGCACGAGTTGCTCAACCACACGGCCGGCATCAAGGACTATGTGGCGGTCGAGGGTTACTTCAAATCCGCGATTCGACAGGATGTAGACACTGCAAAGCTCATCGACGTATTCAAGAATCAACCCGTCGACTTCGCTCCGGGCACGGATTGGAAGTACAGCAATTCTGGCTATATCCTGATCGGTGCCATTCTCGAAAAAATGACTGGCAAGCCGTGGCACGAGGCGATACGAGAGCTGGTGCTGACGCCCCTCGCGCTGACGCACACGAGCTACGATAGCGATCAAGTCATTCTGGCGGGTCGTGCGGCGGGTTACAGCGTCGACGACGCGGGCCACGTCCGCAATGCCCCCTATATCAGCATGACTCAGGCCGGCGCTGCCGGCGGGCTTGTTTCCACTGTGGACGACCTATTTCACTGGATGCGCGCAGTGCACGGCGGCAAGGTTCTTGATGCCGAAGGGTATCGTCGCTTCATCACGCCCGCGCCGACGCCATCCGGTGAGCCTTCCGACTATGGCTATGGTATTGAAACTCGCAAATTGCGCGGGTTGCGCACGCTCGAACACGCTGGGCGCGATCCCGGCTTCATGTCGTACATGCTTTATATTCCAGACGCTTCGATCAGCGTCGTGGCTCTCGCCAACACGGATAGCCCGCCTTACGATATCAGCGTGCTTTCCTACA
>JBDSNK010000192.1:0-4679 GCA_039915385.1 Dokdonella sp. | reverse complement strand
GCCGCTCGATGCTCATGAGCGACGCCGAGAAGAAGCTGACCGCGTATCACGAGGCGGGTCACGCGATCATCGGTCGCCTGGTGCCGGATCACGATCCGGTCTACAAGGTCACGATCATCCCGCGCGGTCGTGCGCTCGGCGTCACGATGTACCTGCCCGAGAACGATCGCTACAGCTACAACAAGGAAAACATCGAGAGTCGTTTGTGCTCGTTGTACGGCGGCCGCGTCGCCGAAGAACTGATCTTTGGCGCCGATGGAGTCACGACGGGCGCGTCGAACGACATCGAGCGTGCGACCAAGATGGCGCGCAACATGGTCACCAAGTGGGGCCTGTCGGACAAGCTCGGCCCGATCGCGTATGGTGAGGAAGACGAGGAAGTTTTCCTCGGACGCTCGGTGACGCAGCACAAGAACGTGTCCGACGGAACCGCGCGCCTGATCGACGAGGAAGTGCGCGAGATCCTCGATCGCGCCTACGCGCGCAGCACCCAGCTGCTCGCCGACAATATCGGCAAGCTGCACGTGATGGCTGAAGCGTTGCTGCAATATGAGACGATCGATGCGCAGCAGATCGAGGAGATCATGACCGGTCGCGAAGTGAGCCCGCCGAAAGATTGGACCAGCGACTCCAAGCCAGGTTCGGGTTCGGGCGGCGCGAAACCGCGTGGCGAGAATCCGATTGGTGGCGCTGCGGTGCAGCCGCGGGTGCGCAACGACTGAGGTCTTTCTGCACGAGCGAAACGAAAGCCGCCGCAAGGCGGCTTTTGTTTTATGGCCATGGATGGCCGGTATGCTGGCCATGCAGGAGCAATTGCCAGTGGATGCCGAGGAGCAATTGCACAGGAGCGGCTTCAGCCGCGATGCCTCCAGGCCCTCCCCTTCAAGGGGAGGGGTGGGTGGGGATGGTGTTCGACGCAGGGAGAACATCGTCGTAGCCTAAGTCGGCCCGACAGGATCGATGCGAGTTGCCGTCACTGTGCGATGGTGCGGTTACACTCCGCCAATGTTCTTCCCCGTCCTCGATTGCAACGGCCGTGAACTCGCGCTCGATCGCGCGCGCATCGCCGGCATCGTCAACGTCACGCCGGATTCGTTTTCCGACGGCGGCGAATTCCTCGACGCGGAACGTGCGATCGCGCATGGATTGACATTGGTCGAGGAAGGCGCCGATCTACTCGACATTGGCGGTGAATCGACGCGACCCGGTGCCATCGAAGTTTCAGTGGAGGACGAGATTGCGCGCGTCGTCCCAGTCATCCAAGCGTTGGTGAAGCAAACTTCCGTACCGATCGCGATCGATACATCCAAACCCGAAGTCATGCGTGCCGCTGTTGCAGCAGGCGCGGGCCTCATCAACGACGTCTTCGCCCTGCGTCGCGATGGCGCATTGGACGCCGCCGCGGATCTGGGCGTGCCGGTCTGCGTCATGCACATGCGCGGTGAGCCGCGCACGATGCAGGACGCGCCCGACTACGATGATGTCGTCGCCGAAGTGCATCGCTTCCTCGCTGAACGTCTGTTCGCGTGCCAGATGGCCGGCATCGACAAGAAAAAAATCCTGCTGGATCCGGGATTCGGTTTTGGCAAATCGCTGGAAAACAATCTTGAGCTGCTGCGTGGACTCGATCGGTTTCCCGAACTCGGGCCAATCATGGTCGGACTCTCGCGAAAGGCAACGATCGGCACCCTGACGGGTCGCGAACATCCAGCAGACCGCGCGGGCGGTTCGGCTGCTGCAGCCTTGATCGCGGTGCAGAAGGGCGCTTTGATCGTGCGCGTGCACGATGTCGCGATCACGCGCGATGCGCTGGCGATATGGCACGCCGTCGGCGACTCGGCGAAGCCGCACGCACGCAAGCCGTCGAAAACCACGCTTTGGGATGACGACTAGCGATGGTTCGTGGTTGAACGCTGGAGTCGGACGGCGGCGTAGGCGTCCGCCTCGAACCAAATTTGAGGCCAGCCGCTCACTTGCCGTATGTGACTGAGACGCCTGCCACCGAATTCTCTTGCTTGAATACTTTGGCGGAGCCGAGGCCTGTGATTTGGAGCTTGGACTCCGACACCCAGAGAAACTTGAGAAGGACAGTACCGTCCAGGATTAGGGTATTGCCCGCGCCCGAAAGTGCTGTGCCTGCACGAACTAGAGATACCTGAGTGTTGAAGTCTGTGGTTGCGCCACAGTTGCGATTGAAAACGACGGCACTGACTGCGTGAGACGGCGAAGAAGCGATCGAAACCACCTCGTCACCACAGTCGAGATTGCACCCAGTGAAGCCAACAATCATGGCCATTGCGACAAGTAGTTGCGAAGCTTGCTTCATGAACCCCAACGCCAGTTGTGCGGATGCGTCTGACGAAACCGGCGTGCGCCGAATCAGCGCCGCCAGTCTCAATTTGTCGGACTCACCATCCCGCGACGGCCCAGATATTCGACGATGAGCGTCGCCGCCGTTTCAGCGTCGCTGTGCATCGTTTCGATATGCAGGTCGGGAGCCTCGGGAATTTCGTAAGGTGAATCGATGCCGGTGAAATTCTTCAGTTCGCCCTTGCGCGCCTTGCGGTAGAGGCCTTTTGGGTCACGCTGCTCGACGACCTCGAGCGGGGTATCGACGAAGATTTCAATGAATTCGCTGCCCTCGACCATGCTGCGCGCAAGGCGGCGCTCCGAGCGGAACGGAGATATGAATGCGGTGATCACGATGAGGCCTGCGTCGACCATGAGCCTAGCCACCTCGCCGACGCGGCGGATGTTCTCGACGCGATCGGCGTCGGTGAAGCCCAGATCCTTGCTCAGGCCGTGGCGCACATTATCGCCATCGAGCAGGTAGGTGCGCGCACCGCGCGCGTGCAATTGCCGTTCAACAATGTTGGCGATTGTCGACTTGCCGCTGCCGGACAGTCCGGTGAGCCAGAGTACGCATGGCTTGTGACCGTTCTGGCGCGCACGCGCCTGCTTGTCGACCTCGACCGCTTGCCAGTGGATGTTCTGCGAACGGCGCAGCGCGAAGTGCAGCAGGCCGGCACCGACGGTCTGGTTCGTATAGCGGTCGATGACGATGAAGCCGCCCATGTCGCGGTTTTGCGCGTAGGCGTCGAATGCGACGGCGCGATCCAGCGTCAGGGTGAAGACACCGATTTCGTTGAGCTCCAGCGTCTTCGCCGCGAGATGGTCCAGGCTGTTCACATCGACGACGTACTTCGGATGGCCAATTGCCGCACCGAGCGTGCTTGCACCGAGTTTCACCAGGTAGGGCCGGCCGGGAAGCATTGCGGTTTCGGACATCCAGATGACGGTGGCCTCGAATTGGTCGGCGAGGCCGGCCGGATCGTTCGCGGCACAGATCACGTCGCCACGGCTGATATCGATCTCATCGGCGAGGGTCAGTGTCACCGATTGCCCCGCTTGCGCTGCTGCGAGATCGCCGTCGAGCGTGACAATGCGCGCCACGGTCGACTGCTTGCCCGAGGGCAGGACACGGACGGCATCGCCCGGCTTCACCTGACCGGCGAGGATGCGCCCCGAGTAGCCGCGAAAATCGAGGTTTGGTCGGTTCACCCACTGCACCGGCATGCGCAACGCGCCTGCGGCGTCGGTTGCGTCGACGTCGACCTGTTCGAGGTATTGCAGCAGGCTCGGGCCTGTGTACCACGGTGTATTGGCGCTGCGCGCAGTCATGTTGTCGCCGCGCAGAGCAGACAGTGGGATGCTGGCGATGTGTTCGATGCCGAGTTTCGCCGCGAATGCGCGATAGTCGCGATCAATCGCGTCGAACGTTGTGCGCGACCAATCGACGAGGTCGAGCTTGTTGATCGCCAGCACGACGCGGCGGATGCCGAGCAGCGAAACAAGATAACTGTGTCGACGTGTCTGCGTCAGCACGCCCTTGCGCGCGTCAACCAGGATCACGGCCAGATCCGCGGTCGATGCGCCCGTGACCATGTTGCGCGTGTACTGCTCGTGTCCCGGCGTGTCGGCGACGATGAATTTGCGTCGCTCGGTCGCGAAGAACCGATACGCGACGTCGATCGTGATGCCCTGTTCGCGTTCAGCGCTGAGACCGTCGACGAGCAATGCAAAATCGGGCGCGTCGCCCTGGGTGCCGAATTTGCGCGAATCCGCGTCGAGCGCGGTCAGCTGGTCGTCGAACAGTGCTTTTGCCTCGAACAGCAGGCGACCGATCAGGGTGCTCTTGCCATCGTCGACGCTGCCGCAGGTGATGAAGCGCAGCAGGTCCTTGTTGGCCGTTGCCGTAGCCTCGTTTGCGATGTCGGCATCGATGGCTGGAGTGGGCGCGGGCATCAGAAATAACCCTCGACTTTCTTTTTTTCCATCGACGCGCTCGCGTCGTGGTCGATCAAGCGTCCTTGACGCTCGGTCGTCCGCGCCAGTTGCATTTCGCGAATGATCGCAGCGAGCGTATCCGCTTCCGATTCGACGGCGCCGGTGAGGGGATAACAGCCGAGCGTGCGAAAGCGCACCTTTCGCAGCTGTGGCACCTCGCCATCGCGCAACGGAAACCGCGCGTCGTCGATCATCACGAGCTGGCCCTCACGCATCACCACCGGGCGTTGCGCGGCAAAGTACAACGGCACGATCGGAATATCCTCTTGCTGGATGTATTGCCAGATATCGAGTTCGGTCCAGTTCGACAGCGGGAATACACGGATGCTTTC
>JBDSNK010000178.1:0-17085 GCA_039915385.1 Dokdonella sp. | reverse complement strand
GGCAAGCAGTGCGAGCACAACAAGGCTGCGCAGCGTCGTCCCTCCTTGGGCTGCGATTGGATTCGATGGAAGACGACAGTTGCGCATGATCCTGCGAGGGTAACCGGATTCGCCTCCCGCTTGAAGGTGAAACGCGTTGACGCTCGCACCCGCGGCCACGATCACTGCCCGTAGCCAACAGTCAGCGTTCATTGGCCGAGCGCGCGCAACATCCCTCGTGCCTTCGCGCGCGTCTCGTCGAGTTCACGCAGCGCAACCGAGTCGGCGACGATGCCGGCGCCGGCGCGGAACCTGACGCTGTCGCCGTGCATGGTCAGCGTGCGGATCAGGATATTCAGATCAAGATCGTCATCGCGATTGAGATAGCCGAAAGAACCGGTATATGCACCGCGGCCAGCGCCTTCGAGCTCGGCAATGATCTGCATGCAGCGCACCTTCGGGCAGCCGGTGATGGTGCCGCCCGGGAATACGGCGCGGATTGCCTGCCCCGGGCTAGTCCCTGCGCGCAAGGTTCCACGCACGTTCGAAACGATGTGGTGCACGTGTGCGTAGCTCTCGACGCCCATGAGTTCATCGACGATGACGCTGCCGGACGCGCACACGCGACCGAGATCGTTGCGCTCCAGGTCAATCAGCATCACATGCTCGGCGCGTTCCTTCGGATGCGCGATCAGTTCGCGCAGTACGGCGGCATCGTCCTCGCCGCGCGGCCGCGTGCCCGCGATCGGACGCGTCTGCACGCGATCGCCACGAATTTCAATCAAGCGTTCGGGCGACGAACTCGCGATCGCCCAGCCATCGACCTGCAGCAGTCCTGCAAAGGGGGCAGGATTGGCACGGCGCAGCGCGCTGTACAGCTCCGCGGGACTCGGCGCTGGCTCGCAATGCGCGCGCCATTCGCGCGAAAGATTGACCTGGAATACATCTCCAGCTGCAAGGTACGCGTGGATACGCGCAACACCGTCGAGAAACTTTTCGGGCGGATCCTCGATGAGCGCATCGACGGTGATTTGCGCCTGTGGCGACACCGACGCGATGTCGATATCGGCTTGCAAGCGATCCAGCAAGTCGTCGCGGCCTTCTTCCGCGACCAGCCAGGTGCAATCGGCTTCATGATCAACCAGAATCGCGGCCGGGCAACGCAACGCTAGCGCAATCGGCAGGACGGCATCGCGCGCGCGAGGCAAAGCCAGCGATGGTTCGACTTCGGCGGCGAGTTCGTAGCCCAGATACAGCAGCCAGCCGCCACGAAACGGCAATCCGCCGTCGGCGCCGCGATCGCGCGGCAGCCGCTCGCGACTCCAGGCCGTATCGAGCGCATCGAGAAATCGCGCGCCCGCACATCGATCGTGCGCGTCACGCACGTCTCCGAGCCGGTCGAGGCGCAACACCGCTTCAGGGAAAGCAAAAAAAATGTCGTGGCGAGCGCGTCGGTTACCGCGCGCGACGCTTTCGAGCAAACCGGGATAGCGCTGCGGAAACATTGCCGCCAACGGCAGCAGGTCGCGACTGCGCGCAAGCTTGCGGGTGACGACGCTCATCGCTGGTTTCCGCGCGCGCTCTGTGTAGACGGCTTCAGCCATGATGCACCAACGGTTGCCTGACGGAGCATCGCGGCTGAAGCCGCTCCTACAGGCCAACTGCACATCAAGCGCGGCGGAACACCAGGGTGCCGTTGGTGCCACCGAAGCCGAACGAATTGGACATCACGACATCCAGCTTCGATTCGCGTGCGGTGTGCGGGACGAAATCGAGATCGCAGTCGTCGCTCGGATTGTCGAGATTGATGGTTGGCGGCACCACGCCATCGCGCAGCGCAAGAATCGAGAAGATCGCCTCGATGCCGCCCGCCGCTCCAAGCAGGTGCCCGGTCATCGACTTCGTCGAGCTGACCATCAGGTTCTTCGCATGTTCGCCGAATACGCCTTTGATGCCCTGCACTTCGGCAACGTCTCCGGCGGGCGTCGAGGTGCCGTGCGCGTTGATGTACTGCACGTCTGTGAGGTTGAGTCCGGCATCCTTGACTGCAGCGACCATGCAGCGACCGCCGCCCTCTCCATTCTCGCTCGGTGCGGTCATGTGGTAGGCGTCCCCGCTCATGCCGAAACCGACCAGCTCGCAATAGATGCGTGCGCCGCGCTTCTTTGCGTGTTCGTATTCCTCGATGACCAGGACGCCGGCGCCGTCGGACAATACGAAGCCATCGCGGTCGCGATCCCACGGACGGCTTGCCTTGTGCGGCTCATCGTTGCGCGTCGACAACGCACGGGCGGAGCAGAAGCCGCCAACCGCGGTGCCGACCGTCGAAAATTCGGCGCCACCCGCGACCATCGCGTCCGCATCGCCGTATTGAATCAGGCGCATGGCAAGGCCGATGTTGTGCGTCGCCGTCGTGCAGGCGGTCACGCAGGCGATGTTCGGCCCCTTCAGGCCGAGCATGATCGAAAGGTTTCCCGACGCCATGTTGATGATCGAACTCGGCACAAAGAATGGCGAGATCTTGCGCTGGCCATGTTCGTGATACGTGATCGCGGTCTTCTCGATCGTCGCGATGCCGCCGATCCCCGCGCCGACCGCCACGCCAATGCGCTCCGCATCATGTTCGTGCGCATGAAGTCCAGCGTCCGCCAGCGCCTGCACCGACGCCGCAATGCCGTAGTGGATGAACGGATCCATCTTCTTGACGTCTTTCGCCGCGACGAACTGCGCAGGATCGAAATCACGGACTTCGCCGGCAATCCGCGTCGGAAACGTCGACGCATCGAAATGCGTGATGGGACCGATGCCGCTGCGACCAGCAGTGATGTTCGCCCATGCGGTGGCTACATCATTGCCGACGGGGCTGACGATGCCGAGACCGGTGACGACGACGCGACGTTTGCTCATGAGCGGACACTGCCTGTTCGATTGCGATCGCTGTAGTTGAATTTCCCGCGTTGAAACGGAATCACCCTGCCGCACCGCGCATCAGCGACAAACATACGCGGGCGTGTGTTGCGTAACACCATGGCGGATTGTGGTCCTGCATTGCGACCCACAGGGATGTGGGAAGTGTTCGCGGGCGTCAGGAACACACGCGGACCCAGCATACCCGCCATCCATGGTCATCGCCGATTGTGCTCCTGCATTTTCGGCATATCGACCATCCACGGCCATAAACGAAAGCTGCGCCTCGTGGGCGCAGCATCGTGTAACGCTTGACGAGCAGGCCTCAGGCCTTGACGTGCGCCTTGACGTAGTCGACCGCCTGCTGGACCGTCGTGATCTTCTCGGCTTCCTCGTCAGGAATCTCGCACTCGAATTCCTCCTCCAGCGCCATCACCAGCTCGACGGTGTCGAGCGAATCGGCACCGAGATCGTCGACGAACGACGCGTTCGGCGTGACTTCGTCTTCCTTCACACCCAACTGCTCAACGACGATCTTCTTGACGCGTTCTTCGATAGTGCTCATGTGTTCCTGTACCTCCGATCGGAATTCTTGCGACCCGCACTGAGTGGCGCGGATCGCGTGGGCGGTACGCCCTTTTCGAGACGCGGCATTGTAGTTGAAGGATTGAACCCTCGCCACCTGCCGGACCGGCCTTGACCTACATCTCGATATCGTGGCTGCAGTAAGCTGCAAGATGCTGTTTCGCAACAGCTCGCTGGCCGGATGGCAAGGACCTTAGGTGTCGAGCGCTCGCCTAGGCCATGTACATGCCGCCATTCACGTGCAACGTTTCGCCCGTGATGTACGCAGCCGCCGGCGAAGCGAGGAATGCGACAGCGTGGGCGATATCGTCGGCGGCGCCGAGACGGCCGAGCGCAATCTGGCCGAGCAGGGCGTTGCGCTGTTGCTCCGGCAAGGCGCGTGTCATGTCGGTGTCGATGAAGCCTGGCGCGACAACGTTGACGGTGATTCCACGCGACCCGATCTCGCGCGCAAGTGATTTCGAAAACGCGATGATTCCTGCCTTGGCCGCCGCATAGTTGGCCTGACCCGGATTGCCGGTGAGTCCGATTACCGAGGCGATCGAGATGATGCGGCCCTTGCGTGCCTTCATCATGCCGCGCAGGACGGCCTTGGAGGTACGAAAAACCGAGGTGAGATTGGTATCGATGGTGGCCTGCCAATCTTCATCCTTCATGCGCATCAGCAGCTGATCACGCGTGATACCCGCGTTGTTGACGAGGATTGACACGGCGCCAGATTCTTTCGTGATCGAGTCGATCAGCGCATCTACCGCCGCGCCATCCGTCACGTTCAGCGCGCGCCCGACGCCCGAGTTTGCGGCAAGACGCTCGCCGATAGCCTGCGCGCCGGCTTCGGTAGTCGCCGTACCGATCACTTTCGCGCCCAGCGCTGCAAGTTCGTCCGCGATCGCCGCACCGATACCGCGACTTGCGCCGGTAACCAGCGCAACTTCTCCATCCAGCAGCGTACCCATCATCTTCGCCTTTCGCCAAACCCGAGGTCGCGAACCTTACACGAGCACTCTTTGCCCGTCATTCGTGCAGGCGCGAAAGGCGGGGCTCGATGACCAAGGGTCGACGATTGGACGACTGCGGACAAACATTTCATCCCGCGTGCCAAGGCACAGCCCCGAGGAAACGACGTCTCATCTGTCTTGACGCGTGAGCCGGTGAGTCGCCCACCGCGCGGACACCAGGAAGTAGATCAGCTACGCCAGTCGGCGACGGCGTTGTCGAAGTCACCGGGCAGGCCCAGCGCTCGCCCGTCTATCGATTTGTCGATGCGTTTGACCAAACCGCTCAGCACCTTGCCTGGCCCGCATTCGGCAATGCGCGTCACACCGGACGACGCCAGTGCCTGCACGCACGCGGTCCAGCGCACAGGTAGATAAAGTTGACGCACTAGCGCGTCGCGGATTGCAACAACGTTGTCGTAAACCCGTGCGTCAACGTTCTGCACGACGGGAACCTTCGGTGCATGCCATGCATAGGCATTCATTGCCTCCGCGACGCGATTTGCCGCTTCGCGCATCAACGGCGTATGCGAGGGAACGCTGACGGCGAGCTTTACCACTTTGCGTACGCCGCGTTCGGTGAGCATTGCAAGCGCGGCATCGACTGCCTGCACATGGCCGCCGATCACGATCTGGCCGGGCGAGTTGTAGTTCGCCGGCGTCACGACATGCGCGCCGGACACTTCGCGGCAGACTTCTTCGACCAGCGCATCCTCGGCGCCGAGCACGGCCGCCATCGCGCCCATGCCTTCGGGCGCGGCATCCTGCATCGCCTGACCGCGAATGCGCACGAGATGAGCCGCGTCATGCAGGGAGATCGCGCCGGCCGCGACCAGCGCGGTGTATTCACCGAGGCTATGGCCCGCGAGCCGTGCAGGCAGCGCACCACCGGCCGCCTGCCACGCACGCCATACTGCGACACCCGCTGCGAGCAAAGCCGGCTGTGTGTACTCGGTGCGATTGAGCATTGCTTCCGGGCCGCCTTGCGACAGCGCCCACAGATCGGCACCCGCCCCGTCCGAGGCTTCGACAAACGTCTTGCGCACGCCTGCACGCAGTTCGGACAGTTCGGCGAGCATGCCAATGAATTGCGAGCCCTGGCCCGGAAAGACGAATGCGAGTGACTGCGAATGAGCGTTCATGCCGTGTACCTTGAGTGCAATCGAGCAACGGACGATTGCATCGACCTAAGCGAATGCAGCCGGAAAATTGTTGTGCAGCGCGAGCGCGCTCCATGCGCAAAACAGAACAAGCACGCCAACAAGGCTCATTCGATCGGCATGCAATTCAAGTGTGCGGCCACGCGGATATCGACCCGCCGTGCATATCAGCAATACCGATCGACCTAGATTGAAAAGGACGAAATGCCACAAGATCGCGAAGAAAATGAACTTCAGCGTCTCGACGGCGAATTTGACCAGCTCAGTGGCCACGGGACGCAATCCCGATCGTCAATACTTCAACAACGCCGACGACCAGGTGAAGCCGCCGCCGAATGCTTCGAGCAGCAGGGTCTGTCCACGCTGCACCTTGCCCGAACGCACCGCTTCGTCGAGCGCGAGAGGCACCGAGCCGGACGAGGTATTTCCATGGCGGTCGACGGTGACGATGACGCGGTCCATCGACAGCTTCAGACGCTTCGCCGTTGCCTCGATGATGCGCAGGTTCGCCTGGTGCGGGATCAGCCAGTCGATATCCGACTCGTGCATGCCGGCCGCTTCGAGCGTTTCTTCGACGATGCGATCGAGCGTCTTTACCGCGACCTTGAACACTTCGCTGCCGGCCATCATCACTTTGACGCCGTGATTGGGCTCATCGCGGAATCCCGCGGACACGCCGACCGGGTTGTACAGCAGATGCTTGTAGGCGCCATCCGCATGCAGCTTGGTGGTGATGATGCCCGGCTCGCTCGATGCTTCAAGAACGACGGCGCCGGCACCATCGCCGAACAACACGCAGGTGGAACGATCACCGAAATCGAGCATGCGCGTCAGTGTTTCCGCGCCGACGACAAGTGCGCGCTTGGCCTGGCCACCGCGGATGAACTGGTCGGCGATGCCGAGCGCATACATGAAGCCGGAGCACGCAGCGTTGACGTCGAACGCGGCGCAGCCGTTGGCACCCAGGCGATGCTGCAGCAAGCAGGCGGTCGAAGGAAAAATGATGTCCGGGGTGGTCGTGCCGAGCACGATCAAATCAATATCCGCGCCCTTGATGCCAGCGGCGTCGAGCGCATGCGTGGCCGCATAGAAGGCCAAGTCGCCGGTGGTCTCGCCGTCGGCGGCCATATGGCGCTGGCGGATGCCGGTGCGCGAAGCAATCCACTCGTCGGTCGTGTCGACGAGCTTCTCCATATCGGCGTTGGTGACGATTTTTTCCGGCAGGTAGCTACCGGTGCCGGCGATGCGTGAGTAGATCAGGATCGTTCCCCTGTCGAAGGGCTGCGGCAACAGGCGAAGATTGCCAGTTGCCGTCCTCGCACGCACGCCGCAGCTCGGACGTTGATCGTGCCAAGCTCAAACGCTCGCGTCATGTCAGCTGATGCAGACGCACGCCCGAGGGCCAAATCTGCGTAGGCAATGCAATCGTCCATGCCGCGCCGCGATGGCCCGGCACGAACGCAAGCCCTACTCGGCGTCGCGGACCTTGGTCTTCGACTCGATGACCTTCTTGCCGCGATAGAAGCCGTCCTTGGTGACGTGGTGACGGATATGCACCTCGCCCGAGGTCGGATCGGTCGACAGCTGCTTTGCGGTCAACGAATCATGGGCGCGGCGCATGCCGCGGCGGGACGGGGTGGTACGACTCTTGGCAACAGCCATGACGCTCTCCAGTGAATTGTTTGGTATCAAGCGACCCGGACATCCTGTCCGGCCACCTGATCGCTCGACTCCGGCACAAAACCTGAAGCCGGCTGCGCAGCGGAACACTCCGATGCAGCTCGGTCCTCCGTGGACCGCTAGTGTTTCTTCAGCGTTCCCAGCACCGCGAACGGGTTGGGCGGCTGTTCGTCGACCTCATCATCGGTCAACGGGTCGATCCATTCCAGTGGCACGCCGGGTTTCAGCGGCACCACGGGCAACGCGAGTATCAGTTCATCCTCGATCACATCGGCGATCGAAAGATCCCCTTCCGGCGCGAGCAAGGGTTCGTAACCGGGCGGCAGCCCGGATTCCTCGCTTTCCCGCGCGATCACACCAAGGCGCTGCTCGATCGAAACCGGGTAGGTAAACATTTCCAGTGTGCGTTGACAGGTCAGCAGAAGTTCCGCGTCGACCCGCAGCGCGACAAAGGAAATACCGAATCCATCCTTGCCGAACTCGACGCTGTAGTGCGCCGAACCTTCACTCGCGGCGAGGCTCTCGCACAGCCGGCGCATCGCAGCCAGCGGCAGCGCGCCTTCGTACAAGCGTCGCGCCTGCACTTGGCGCGCGATATCCACGCGATCGGGCAGGGCTTGGGACATGGGCGCGCGATGGTAGGTGTCACCCCTCCCCCTGTCAACCTGAATCGACGGATTTGGCGTTTTGGGGCACTCAGCAGCAGACTGGGAGGGAAGCGGGCAGCGGCTCGCAATTTCCCATCTTGCAGAGTGCTCGTGACCATCTTCTTCGTATCCGCGGCGATCCTGCTTCTGCTCCTGGTGCTGGCATGGCTGCGCGAACGACGGCTGCTGCGCAAACCGCAGCTGCTCGGGGAAATCCTCGACCTCGCTGACGCACTGGAAAGCGAACTGCTCGAGTGCCGCGCGCGCCTGCGCGAAATTCCGGCGCTTGCCGCGAGCCTGTCTCCGACGGAACAACTGTCCGCGCGCGCTACGCTGGCCGCCGAACCTCTCGTCCAGGACGCCCTGCGCGACCTGCTCGCACACCGGTTGTGGCTGAAAGAGCACGCCGACAAGGCCACACTCGAAGAATTGTCTTCGGCACGCAACGCCCTCGCGGCCACGCGAGCATCCTTGGCCAGACAACTGGCGCGGCTGGCGGATGTCCGCGCCGATTTCCAACACACGGCGAAATTGCCGAGGTGATCACCCTTGCAGAGGTTCACCTGGTACTCGCCTCGTCCTCGCGCTATCGGCGGGAATTGCTGAGACGTCTCACGCCGGATTTTCGCACGCAGGCCCCGAATGTGGACGAAACCTCCCAAGTCAACGAAACACCTGCCGCCATGGCGCTGCGCCTTGCCGTCGCGAAAGCGCACGCGGTTGCCGCCCTTTGTCCGGAAGCCCTGGTCATCGGCAGCGACCAGGTCGCCGAAATCGATGGTCAGGTGCTTGGCAAGCCCGGGACAGTCGCAGCAGCGTGCGCGCAGTTGATGGCGAGTTCCGGTCGCAGCATCGAGTTCCATACAGCACTCTGTCTCGTCGACACGCGTTCAACCATCCTGCGCGAATCCACCGCGAGCGACACGACACGCGTCGTATTTCGCGATCTAGACCCGATCGAAATCGCCCGCTACGTCGATATCGAACAGCCTCTGGACTGCGCCGGCAGCTTCAAGGCGGAAGGGCTGGGTATCTCCCTGTTCGAGCGCATTGAAAGCAGCGACCCGACCGCACTGATCGGCTTGCCGCTGATGGCATTGGCACGCCTGCTGCGTGCTGCCGGCATCACGCTTCCGTAGCGCCGACCCGGTCGCCTTACTCGCCATCGCGCCGGCTACACTGGGGCCACCTTGCAACTGCATCTTGCACGACCACATTCTTCCCAATGATCGAATCGCAGAAAGCCAACGCCGCTGCCGTCCCTTCCGCCGACTTGCGCGATGCGCTCGCGCGTGCAATTGCGCAGGTCAACACCGTCGTCTTGGGCAAGCGGCGCGAGGTCCGCCTCGCCTTCGTCTGCCTGCTCGCCGGCGGCCATCTGCTGATCGAAGACCTGCCGGGCGTCGGCAAGACCACGCTCGCACATGCGCTTGCAGCCACGCTCGGACTCGGCTTCCAGCGCCTGCAATTCACCTCGGACCTGCTGCCGTCGGACATCATTGGTGTCGGTATCTATCAACGCGAGACGAGCGGCTTCAAGTTCCACCCCGGCCCGCTGTTCACGCAATTGCTGCTTGCAGATGAAATCAACCGCGCGATGCCGAAAACCCAAAGCGCCTTGCTCGAGGCGATGGCTGAGGAACAGGTCACCGTCGACGGCACCACGCATCGGCTGGCGCCACCGTTCTTCGTCGTCGCGACGCAGAATCCGCTGGATTTCGCCGGCACGTATCCGTTGCCCGACTCGCAACTCGATCGTTTCATGCTGCGCATGAGCCTGGGCTATCCCGATCGCGATGCCGAGCGCGCAATGTTGGGGGCCGTTGACCGCCGCAGCCTCATCGATGCGTTGTCGCCGTGCCTGACCTCTGAACAAATCATCGAACTGCGGCATGTCTGTACAGCGGTGTTCGCAAGCCCAGCCCTGATCGAGTATGTGCAGGCGCTGCTGACGGCTAGCCGCGAACATGCCGAGATCCGTGTAGGCCTTTCGCCGCGGGCCGGACTCGCCCTCCTCGCGGCAGCACGCGCGAACGCCTTGCTGGCCGGACGCCCGCACTGCGTTCCCGAGGATGTGCAGGCGGTATTTCCGTTTGTCGCTGGCCATCGCCTGACACTTGGCGCGAGTGCGCGAACGGATCGCGGCAAGCTCGCTCTGCAACTGCTCGAGTCGACGCCGTTGCGTTGACCCTATCGAGGAATTGAGGGAATGGCCCTCGCCATCACCGAGTTACGTAGTCGCGGTCTCGCCTTCGCGGAACGCCACCTGCCAGCGCTGACCCGGCTGCGGCAAGCGGAAGCTGTGCCGATCCAGCTCGATCGTCGCCGCATATACGTGGTTCCGACCGGGTTCGGACTGGCTTTCGGTGGCCTTCTGCTCGTGATGTTGCTGGGCGCACTGAACTACGGCAACAACCCGGCCCTGCTGCTGACGTGCTTGCTCAGCGCCTCTGCCGGCGCGAGCGTGTTTTTCGGCTTCCGCGGCCTCAGCGGACTTGCCCTGACGCAAATTCGCGCCGATGACGCGCACGCGGGCGAACCCTTGCATGTGCACCTGCGCTTTGCACCCGGCAGTCGTGCACGGCCTAGCCTGCTCGTGCGCCGAGGCGAAACCGAAGTCGCCTTCGCCCTGCCTGCAACGATAGAACGCGATGTATCGCTGACCTTGGCAAGCGCGCGCCGCGGGTGGTTCCGCCCCGGGCGCGTAAGGGTATGGACAACGTATCCACTCGGGCTGTTCCAGCTGTGGAGCTGGCTGCATCCGGATGCCCAATTTCTGGTCTACCCCGAACTTGAGTCGCCGTGTGCGCCACTACCTGCTGGCGATGGCCGCGAAGGAGAGCAGGCGAATGCTGGCGCCAGCGAAGAGCATGCCGGATTGCGCGAATATCGCGTCAGCGATCCGGCACGCCTGATCGCCTGGAAGGCGTCGGTGCGTCACGACAGTCTCCTGGTGCGCGATGCCGAACGGCGTAGCGGCGAGGCTTTGACCTTGGACTATGCAAACCTGCGCAGCCTCGATGACGAAGCACGCATCCGCCGCCTGGCCGCTTGGGTAGTCGCGGCGGAGTCGGAGCAGCGCACTTACACGCTTCGCCTGCCGCGAGAGACGATTGGTCCTGGTCTCGGCGCACAGCAACGCAGCGAATGCCTGCGCGCGCTCGCCATGTTGCCCGGTGCGGACCAGGAGCGGGCATGAAGGAGCGCCTCAGCAGTGCTCAGTTCGACTTCCTCAGCGTCACCGTGGCAGCGACACTGGCGACGCATATCAGCCATCTCCCAGCATGGCTGCTCATTCCGCTTGCATTGATGCTGCCCTGGCGCGCTTGGACACGCAGGCGTGGCGCGCAAACGGCCAGTGCCTGGATCCGCCTGCCGTTAACGGCATTGCTGTTCATACTGGTATTGAAGAATTTTGGCAACGTGTTCGGGCGCGAACCCGGAAGCGTGCTTGGCTGCGGCCTGCTTGCACTCAAGCTGCTGGAAGCCGAGCGATTCCGCGATGCACGCGTCGCACTCGGGTTCTCGGCGTTCGTGCTGATGAGTGCGTTGCTGTTCACGCAGACCATGCTGTTCACGTTGCTCATCTGCGCCGTGCTCGTACTCCTGCTCGCTGCGCTGAACTCGATGCAGCCTGCCCCACTGGAAACGCCGCGACCACTGCGCGCCTGTGTGCGCCTGGCTGCGCTTTTGCTCGGTGTCGGGCTGCCACTCGCCGCGGCGTCATTCGTGCTGGTACCGCGCCTCGGTACGCCGTTGTGGGGCGCGCCGGGCAACGACAGCGTTGGGCGCACCGGCATCAGCGATCACATGGAACCGGGCACGATGACCGAACTCCTGGTCGACGACTCGCCAGCATTCCGTGTCGAATTCGATGTAGCACCACCACCGCCGGCATTGCGTTATTTTCGCGCGATCGTGCTGTGGAACTTCGACGGCGTCAGCTGGACGCGCGAACGTTCACGCAACTACGGGCAACCCGAGGAAGCTCGGAGCAAGGGCTCCCTGATCGATTACACCATCACGCTCGAAGCGACCGAGCAACGTTGGCTGCCTGCGCTCGACCTCCCGCTGACCGCCCCCGAAAAAACGCGTCTCGGCGCGGACCGTGGTGTGATCGCGGACGACCCGGTTTCGCAACCGCGCCAGTATCGCGTCCGCTCGGCAACCGACTACATACTGTCGCCGAGTTTGAATCGAGCTCAGCGCACCAGCGCGCTTGAGTTGCCGAGCGGCTTCGATCCCAAGGCACACGCGCTTGCCGCAAGCTGGCGCGCGCAGGGGCTCGATGACGGCGCGATCATTCGCGCTGCACTTGACCGCTTCCATGCGAGCTTCACCTATACCTTGAGCCCGCCGCCCCTCGGCCGCGATTCGATCGACGACTTCCTCTTCGATACGCAACGTGGCTTTTGCGAACACTATTCATCGGCTTTCGTGTTCCTGATGCGCGCCGCGGGCATTCCAGCGCGAGTCGTCACCGGATACCAGGGGGGCTGGTGGAACGAATCGGGAAATTACCTGCTCGTGCGTCAATCCGATGCGCATGCATGGGCCGAAGTGTGGCGCGAGGGCAGCGGCTGGCAACGGGTCGATCCCACCGCAGCCGTCAGCCCGACGCGGGTCGAGCGCGGAGCCGCCGCCGCGAATGGCCGCAGCACTTGGTCACAGTCGGACTGGATGCGCGGATTGCGCAATGAGTTCGATTTCGCCAATCGTCTGTGGACGCAGAGCATCATCCGGTTCGATGCGTTGCGCCAGAAAGGCATGCTGACCCCGTTCGGCATCCATGACGCGAACCAAGGCGACTTGCTGCTGGCGCTGTCATGCGTACTTGGCGTGATGATGTTGAGTGCCGCAATCTGGGCCATGCGCGGCAGCACGCGCCGGCAGGGCGACGCAATCGATCACGCCTGGATGCGTCTGGGTGAGCGCCTTGCGCGCGCCGGCCTTGCGCGCAAGCTGAATGAAGGTCCTTTCGATTTTCTGCAACGTGCGCAAACCGTCGCGCCGGCGCTTTGCCCGATGCTTGCGCAGTTGGTCGACGAATACGTCGAACTTCGCTACGGCGCCGGCCCCGGTGCTCCAGCTCGAATCGCCGCATTCACCGCGGCAGTGCGCAAGTTTCGCTCGCCTCGGCGGATGAATGAATAGCGATGACGCAACGAAACAGCATTCAGGAACGTCCCGTTACCATTACGCGGCGGGCGAACATCTTGCCCGGGCGCACAACGAATCACCGAGGTCGCAGATGAACAAGCAGTTGGTGATGGCCCTTCTAAGCGCAGGTCTCGCGTCCTGCGCAACGGTACCGACCCCATTGCAGGGCCAATTCACGAACGCGAGCCCACGCGACGCTTTGAAGACCGACCCCACCGGCAACGTTCGCTGGGGCGGTGAGATCATCAAAGTCGAGCCGAAGGCGGATGCCACCTGCTTCGAAATACTCGCACGCGAACTCGACGATAGCGCACGCCCGTTTGCGCACGATGCCAATGGTGGTCGCTTCATCGCTTGCCACCCCGGCTTCTACGATCCGGAAGAGTTCGAGCGCGGCCGCGACTTGACCGTCACCGGCCACGTAGCCGGCACCGACCACGGCAAGATCGGTGAATTCGACTACGTCTACCCACACGTTGCAGCGGATGCGATCTATCTGTGGCCAAAACGCGCTCGCTATGTGCGCTCGCCGTATTCCGACCCCTGGCTCTACGGCTACGGTCCGTACGGTATCGGTTTCGGCCCGTTCTGGGGTGGTCCGTATTGGGGCGGTGCCATCATCATCCGCGACCATGCGGGTTCGCATCATCATCCAATGGCTCCGCCGCCAGGACATTAGGCGAGGATCGCCTATGCGCCACTCGTGCAACATGCGCGCGGCCACCCTCCGCTAATCTCGTCGCCCATCATTGGCTGCGAATCTGCAATGGAGCCGAGTTCATGACGAGCTATTGTCCGGGCATCAGGTTGACTGCCTTCATCGGCTTGTGTGCATCGCTGATCGCGAGTGGCGCCGATCCGGCAACTTCGAAGGTGTTCTCGTCTCCTGCCGAAGGCGCGAAAGGGACTTTTGAGGGTGCGACCGTGCTCTGGGGCGGACGCATTTTCGAGCGTGAAACCATCGACGCACAGAACTGCGTCGGTGTGGTTGCCTTTCCGCTCAGCCGCAAGGACGCGCGTCCCGACACCCGCGCCCAACCAGGGCAGGTTTTCTACGCCTGCTCCAGTGCGGCGCTCGATGCCAACGACTATGCGGCCGGGCGACAGGTTGCGGTAGCAGGCACAGTCGGACCTGTGCGCGAACGCGTCATAGGCCGCACGTGCATGCACTTGCCAGGCAACGCAAACCTCAGCTACCGCGGGACCACGGTCGAACAGATCGCTGGGCGTTGCAGGGCACGCTTGCCAGTCGTCTTCATCGCCGATGGCCGCACCTGGGCCGACCCTCCCGAGGCGCATCCTGCAGAATTCATGTGACGCGGCAGTTTGAAAAAGCTTGCCAACGTGTACAAGCGGCGACCTGGAACGCGATCAGCCTGGCGGCCATTGCATGGCACGACCCGCCAGCAGATGCAGATGCAAATGAAATACCGTCTGCCCACCGTCCTGATTGCAGTTGATCACGCAGCGATACCCCTTCTCGGCCAGACCCTCGGCTTTAGCGTATCGGGTCGCTGCAAGGACCAGTTTGCCAACGCCGAGAGCGTCCGCATCGGTCAAATCGTTCAGCGTCGCCACCGGCGTCTTCGGGATGAAAAGAACGTGCACTGGCGCCTGCGGATGAATGTCGCGAAACGCGAGCACGTCGTCATCCTCATAGACGATGTCGGCAGGAATCTCGCGGCGGATGATTTTCGCAAACAAGGTGTCGGCCATCGTGCCCTCCGTTGTTTCAGCCAAGCGCCTGACGCCCGCCGAAGGCGTGCGCAAGCGTACCGCGATCAATGAATTCGAGTTCGCCGCCAAGCGGAACGCCATGCGCGAGCCGGCTCGCGCGCACGCCCGCTGCACGCGCAATTTGCGCGAGTACATGCGCGGTCGCTTCGCCCTCGACTGTCGGATTCGTCGCAACGATCAACTCCTGCACCTCGCCTTCGGCGAGCCGCTGCGCGAGCAGATCGAGTCCGAGTTCCCTGGGACCGAGCCCGTCCAGCGGCGACAAGCGTCCAAGCAGCACGAAATAGTGACCACGGAATCCAGTCGCCGTTTCGATCGCGACCTGGTCGATTGGCGTCTCGACGATGCACAGCAGGCTGCGATCGCGCGCGGTGCTGGCGCACAAGGCGCACACGTCTCCCTCGCTGAACGTGCGGCAGCGCGTGCAGTTGCCGATGCGTTCGACCGCGACAGCAAGGCGTTCCGCCAGTCGTTTGCCGCCGGCGCGGTCACGCTCAAGCACATGGAAGGCCATGCGCTGGGCCGTCTTCGCGCCGACTCCTGGCAGGCAGCGCAGCGCGTCGATCAGCTCGGCAAGCAGGGGCGAACCGGCGCTCACGTCAGAACGGAAGTTTAAGACCGGCAGGAAGATTCATGCCTGCGGTCACTCCGCCAAGCTTTTCCTGGCTGACAGCGGCAATCTTGTTGACCGCATCGTTGATCGCCGCGGCGACAAGGTCTTCGGCCATTTCGGGATCGTCGGCAAACAGCTTGCGATCGATGGTCACACGGCGCACCTCGTGGCGCCCGCTCATGAGCACACTGACCAGGCCGCCGCCGGACTGGCCGGTGACTTCCATCTGCGCAATCTGCTCTTGCGCGCGCTTCATGTCTTCCTGCATGCGCTGCGCCTGCTGCATCAAACCGGCGAGTGGACCTTTCATGCTCGTGACTCCGTCAATTTTCTTCTTGAATCGAACTGTAGCTCCGGCGCAAGGATGTGTCGGCGCGACTCGCGCTGACATCTTCCAGGCGTGGAAGGCGACGCGGCTTCACCGCAATCGTGCGTTCTTCAAACTGCGGCACGATGGCCGGTTTTGCAAGTCAGTCAACGCCGCGCACGCTCTCGGGAATCACGCGCGCACCGAAAGTATCGACGAGCGCCTGTACGAACGGATCGCCATGCACCGCATCCGCGGCCGCCGAACGCCGCTCACCGTCGACGCGCACGCGGTGCTCAGCCGGACTCTCGACGCCGCCGGTATCGCGCTCGAATTTCACTTTTACTTCACGCCCGAGCGCAACACCAAGGCGTTGTTCCAGCTGCGCCTGCATCGGCCCGACGACGAGATGTTCGTGCGCCGGCTTCAACGCGAGACGCACGACGCGCTCCTCGATCGCGATCAGGCTCGCGTGGCGCGCTATGGCGCCGCTGGGCCCGCGCAGTTCGGCGCGCTCGATCAACTGCGCCCAGTCGCGGGTGCCGTGCGTCGCTCCGGCCGCCGGCGGCTGCACAGGACTTGCCGCGCGCGGCGGTTCCAATGCTGCTGGAGGCGCCGGTTTGGGATTCGGGCTCGGTGGTCGAGGAGATTCCTGCTGCGCGCGTTGCACTGGCATGGCTGCGCGCGATGGAGTCGAAGCATCAGGACTGCTCGTCGCACGAAGCGCCGGCGTGCCCATCGCAACGGCAGGCGCAAATGCGAGCATGCGCAACAACACCATCTCGAAACCCACACGCGGGGTCGGCGCCAGCGGCAGATCACGTCGCCCGGTCACCGTCATCTGGTACCACAGTTGCACGTCTTCGGCAGCGAGACGTCCGCTCAAACCGAGCAGTTCGGCATCGCCTTCGCCCGCCGCATCCGGAATGAGCTGCAGCAGCTGCACGCGATGCAGCAGGCCTGCGAATTCGTCGAGCACCTGCGCGAAATCGGGCGCAAAGCTCGCAATGCTCTCGATTTCATCGAGCAAGGCGGCGCCATCGCCGTTGGCAAGGATATCGAGCAGCACGCGCACCTTCGCACGTTCGACCGTACCGAGCATCGCATGCACTTCGTGCGCGCGCAGGGTGCCGCCGCCGTGCGCGATCGCCTGGTCGAGCAGCGAAAGACCGTCGCGCAGCGAACCATCGGCTGCACGCGCAAGCACCTCGATGCCCTCATCGTCGTACACAATCTGTTCGGCACCCAGGATGTGCTGCATCTGGCCGGTGATCTGTTCCGGCGTCAGGCGTTTGAGGCTGAACTTGATGCAGCG
>JBDSNK010000095.1:0-6102 GCA_039915385.1 Dokdonella sp. | reverse complement strand
TGGGCCAGCATCCGTCCACCTTCAATCACATGGTTGAGGTCATCGCGGGTCCGCCCGACCGTTCCTGCGTCGTCGGGACACACATGGCAGGCGGCTTTACCGACGTCGATGTCGAAATCGACCGTATGCATATCGCGGGCGCTGTCTGCGAGGGCTTCGGCGTCGCCGGAATCGTGCGGGCGCACTTCGTATCTCGGCGCCCTGGGACATCAAGATGACAACCCCACACGGGTCGTCTTCGCTGGCGGCAGGATATACGCGCTGGGCAGCATCGACACGGGTACAGGCGACAGCAACCTTGCCGCGTTCGTCCACAGGTTTTCTGAAGTAGACGGCGAGCCCGATGCCGCGTTCGTCAATGTGCCGGGGCACGCCGGACTACAAAGTTGTCAGCGCCGGCTTTCGGCAATGGTCGATGTCATCGAACGACGATGACATCGTGATCGCGCGCTTCAATCGGAACGACAGAATTTTCGCGAAGGACTTCGTCGGCTGGATTGTTGACTGACAGGCAGGATTGATTGCCGTGGAATCGCCCGCCGCTCGCGCCGGCGCGGCCTGCCCAGGGCACCATCGTTGACAGCGTGATGCCTGCGAACTCGAACGAGCAATCATCGGCTGTCGGTAGCGCGAGCGCTCATCGTTTTTTTTGTCAGCGCGTCCACCCCTTGCTCGCTTCAGCCCTTTGCCGCCTTCATCGTCGTCGATTTGAATCTCCCGATCACCCTATGATTGCCTCCCGTGCGGAAGCGCGAAGCGAGGTGAGTTCCATCTTGCGGAAGGAGGGCCGCGTATCCGGCTGCTGTCTGAGCGCGCACGGATGCGAGTCGCCACACTTTGGGGTAGCATCGGGATGCCCCAGCGGAGCCCATGACTTTGACGGACTTAGCCGCGTGTCCGCCGATTCCTTTAAACGAGCCGGCCCGTTTGGCAGCGTTGCGTAGTTACGGAATCCTCGATACCGCCACCGAAGGCGCATTCGATGACATCACACGACTCGCCGCGCTGATTTGTGACGTTCCCATATCCGTCGTCAATTTCATCGACGCGGGACGGCAGTGGTTCAAGAGCGAGATTGGGCTGGGCGTTCGCGAAACGCCGCTAGGGCCTTCCATCTGCGCGCATGCGATTCTGCAATCCGACCTGTTCGTCATTCCAGACACAACGCTGGACGAACGCTTTGCCGGCAATCCGCTGGTCACAGGCGATCCAATGCTGCGCTTCTACGCGGGTGCGCCATTGCTCACGCCGGATGGACTTCAACTCGGTACGGTCTGCGTGCTCGACACGGTACCGCGCGAGCTAGACGCCTCCCAACTTGATGCGTTGCGGGCGTTGGCTCGGCAAGTGATGGCGCAGCTTGAACTGCGCAAGTCGCTGCAGATGGCCGAGCGATCAGCGCGTTTCCGTCGACGATTGATGGCGGCGCTCGGGCATGACCTCAAGACTCCACTCCGCGCAGCCTCGTACGCGCTGCAGCGGCTAGGCAAGCATGTACAGGCCGAAGGCGTTGCATATCTCGCCAAGGCGCAGTCGGCGTTCGAACAGATCGACGAGGAGTTCAACCAGATTGTCGCCGCGGCAACGTCAGAAGACAGCACACCCGATTCGTCGGCATTTCCAATAAGCGACGTTCTCGATCACCTGGCCGCCATTTGGGGCCGGACCGCGGCCGCCAAAGGCGTGCGGTTCAACTACGTGCCATCAAGCGCGGTGGTCATCAGCCATCCATTGCTGCTGTCGACCATTGTCGGAAATTTTCTGAGCAACGCGATCAAGTACGCACCGAAGGGCCGCGTGATACTCGGATGCCGTCGACACGGCAATTCGTTGCTGATAACCGTGACGGACAATGGTGTCGGTATCGATGAGCAACACACAGCGCATCTATTCTCTGCATTTTCGCAATCCGATCCGGGAAGCGAGGGGTTGGGCTTGGGATTGTGGATCGTGGGACGCACTGCGGCGCTGCTCGATCACGCGATCGACGTGAAAAGCCGCATGGGTCACGGATCGACTTTCATGGTCACGGTACCGATCGCGAACTGAAAGCGAATCCTCTCCGTATTCGCCGTACGGTCGTCTGCCTCGCAGACACTCCGTCCTGCAAGTGATGCCATGCAGGCGGTGGCGCACTGTCGCGCGACTGGCTCCTTCGTTGCGACGCAACGCCTTCAAGGCGGCACCACGGCGCACGAAGTTGGGCGGCGCAATCGTTTCGCGCGAATATTGCCGGCGCGAACCAACTAAACGTCATGCTACCCAATAGCCGAGCCCCAGCCAGCGTCGCGCCCGAGTCGCTGAATCCGCGAAATTCAAAGAGGGTCGACCCGTCGCACATGCACTTGCCTGGTCGATCGGAAGCGGCTCAGGTCGCTCACACGTGGTTGATCATCGCCAGCGCATTGCCCGTCGCATGACCAGGAGCGGTGTTGTCAAAAATGCACCAGCGTTTTTGCGTCATTGTGCTGAATCGGTCCAGCTCCTCTCGTATGCGCTCGAGCGTTGCCAATGAGTAAGTGTCGTAGTACACGTTCGGTGATCCGTGCAGCCTCGTGTATTCGATCGAACGGTCGCCGCGCGGGAGAGCTGCATCGGTTCACCGTGCCGGGTCGGCGGCAGCCCGCGAAATGCCGTGATCTCGCAACACACGGCGGGCACTCGCGCCAAACCAGAAAGCGTGCCTGAGCTCGCACGTGACGGGGCCGGAATGTAGTCGGCGAAAATGATGCATGAAAGGCGCCACGACTGCTTGATCAAACGCGAAACTCGGTGGCACCTGGAGCAACAGGCATCCCAATTTGTCGCAGAGACAGCGGGCTTGATCAAGAAACTCGCTCAACTCACCGTCGCACCCTTGCAAGCGTCTTTCATGACTGATCGCTTTGGGTATCTTCACGGAAAATCGGAAATGCGTAGGCACCGATTCTGCCCAGCGTTGATAGGTGTTTGCGCGATGAGGCAGATAAAACGACGACTTTGTTTCAACCGCGTTGAACACGCGGGCGTAACGCTGCAGATGCGTACCTTCGCTGTGAAAACGTGGCGCATAGGTGGTCGGGATGGACCATCCCGCGCAGCCGATCCGTAGCAGCGGAGTGCGGCTTGTCCTGTTGCTGGTTGGGAAATTCGAGCGGGTGTGGACCATCAGTCAAGGGACTACGACGTGCGGGCGGCGCCGAGCGCAGCATCCTCGCAAACCTGCATGACCCTGCCTCAATGAAAGACAAGTCACTCGCCAGGCTGACCCGCCGCTTGCCATGTGCGACTTCGCGCATTCGTCCATCCAGTCGAGCGGACGAAGGACGAAGTGCCGTCCTCCAACTTGGGCGGTTCGACGCCGGTCCTGCAGGTTGGCCCTCACGTATGCTTGCCGCGACGTGAGGTGCGATGAAGTCGGACGCGCCGACAGAAGCGCTTGCACACTCCTGCTATCCCCATAGCCGGCGCGTCCTGTTACAAATATGAGTTATCGCGCGGCGGGTTCGATGAGTCATTTGCCCCAAGCTGTCTGGGCAATTTGCGCCGGTCAGGAATCGACAATCTCATAAACGCCAGCGCGGCGCCCGGCGGCATCCAGGATCGCCACCAAGATCGCCATGCCTACCTTGTCGAAAAGAGTGCAGCGCTTGAGTCGCTGCATCGCGTCGTGACGGGTGTCTTGGCGAGCGTGACTCCGATCAAGCTCAAGCGCCGTGCGCAAAGAAACTGGATGATGCAATCGGGACGTGGCATCTGACCGATTGCATCGTCAAGGCAGCGGAACAGTTGGATGGCTGGCAGGCGGCTGACAGCCTCATCGGGGCGCTTGTTTCTGAACATAGGCATCCAGAGTACAAATTAACTTGCATTTATACCCACTGAAATGTAATTTAATTTACATGTCGAAACGTACGCCACCAACCCACCCGCAAGCTCGGCGCCAGGTGGTCGCCCTCGGCAAGCGCCTGCGCGCGGCGCGATTGCGCCGCAAGATGACCCAGCCTATGGTCGCCGAGCGGGTCGGTATCAGCGTGCCCACCCTGGGCAAGCTGGAGGCTGGCGACCCATCCACGAGTCTGGCCACCATGCTGCGGGTGCTCACCGTGTTGGGCATGGCCGCGGACATCGACTTGCTCGCGGCGCAGGACACGCTGGGCCGCAACCTGCAGGACAACGAGTTGAAGCGCCCGTCGCCAACGTCACGTGCGGCGGCGCCGCGCGCCGCCAAGCCGGCGTGAACAAGGTCGAGGTCTGGCTCGACGACGACACCCTGGGTGAGTCCGCCCGGGTCGGAGTGCTGACCCGCAACACCAGCAAGACCGGCGACACGGTACATTTCGATTACACGGCGGAGTGGCTGCAGCAGGTTGCTCCCTACGCCAGCTTTCCGCTCGATCACGAACTGCCGCTCGCCGATGGGGCCTTGTACGCCCACGCCGGCGCCGACCAGCTCTCAGGCAGTTTCCAGGATTGCTCCCCGGATCGCTGGGGCAAACTGCTGATGGAGCGGCGCGAAGCGATCGAGGCGCGCGAACAGAAACGCCCGCTGCGCCTTCTGCGCAGCTGGGACTTCCTGCTCGGTGTGAACGACGAATCGCGCATGGGGGCATTGCGACTGCGTGATCCGGCAAGCGGTGGCTACGTCGATGCGCGCCACCTGAGCGCGCCGCCGATCACGGTGCTGCGTGAACTGGAAGCCGCGGCAGAACGCGTAGAGCTCGGCGACGACGAGCAGGTCGATCCATGGATCATGCAACTCATCGCGCCCGGCGCCTCACTCGGCGGTGCCCGACCCAAAGCCAGCTTTCGCGATACCGATGGCAGCCTGTGGCTGGCCAAGTTTCCATCACTGGACGATCGCCGCGACGTCGGCCACTGGGAATACCTCACCTGGCAACTGTCGCGTGACGCGGGTATCGAGATGCCACCGGCACGCGTGCTCAAGTTGTCCCGCCGCGGTCACACGTTCGCCGTCCGCCGCTTCGACCGCACGCCGGCCTCGCGCCGTCTCTACAGCTCCGCCATGACCCGGTTGGCGCGCGATGACAGTGATGGCGCGAGCTACCTGGACATAGTCGAAGCAATCGAGCACGAAGGCTCCAGCAAGCAGATCGGCGAGCAGCTCGCCCAGCTTTTTCGCCGCGCGTTGTTCAACATCCTTATCGGCAACCGCGATGACCACCTGCGCAATCACGGCTTCCTGCGCGACGGCAACGGCTGGATGCTCTCGCCCGCGTTCGACGTCAACCCCAATCCCGACAAAGACGCGCACGTGTTGAGCATCGACGGCAACGACGCATCGCCGAACGCCAGCTTGATGCTCGCCACCGCCGCGTTCTATCGCCTGACGCCCAAGGCTGCGCAGGCGATCGAGCGCGAAGTGCGCGACGCGGTGCGCGGCTGGGAGCCACGGGCCAGAGCGCTACGCCTGCGCAAGGCCGAGATCGAGTTGATGCGTCAGGTCATTGATGCGGAGCGCTGAGTTGGATGCCGGGAACAGCGCGGCTGTGCGTACGTGAACTCAGCGCGCGAACGTTGCGCCATGAAATCTACGGCAGCTCTCCTTGATCGAGCGATCTGCTACGCATAGGTTCGCCCGATCTCAGCCGCCTTCGTTCCATTTGGTCAAGTACGTCTTCAGCCTATCGACGGTGTGCCGCCACTTCGGTGTCGTCGGTTGGCAAACAGTGTTCTGATTTCCGAAGAGGCCGATCTCATTGATCGCTTGCGCCTCGGGTACGGTATCGGTCCAGTCGACGCCCACGAAATATTCCGTTTTTTCGAGATCGTCCGCGCAGGTGCGGAAGCGGTTTGCGTCTTCCAGAACGTCGAGGGCAGGGCGGTCGCCTTGGGCTGTCGAGACGGTGAACTCCTTGACGGATTGCGCTGCCGTGGTGACGCGGCCAACACCCACATAGCCGGTCTGCGGGATCTTGACCCACACGCGATCGCCAGGCGAGAGCATCTTCAGTGTCTGGCTGTACCAGCTGCCGCCACCGCCGCTGATGAAGCCGTACTCGCGTGCGTCGCTCCAGCTGCGCGAGCTGCCGTACGACACGTAGTACTCACCGTTCCATGCCTCCTTCTCGCCCTTGTTCCTCGCTTGGGTGCTGGTCGCGA
>JBDSNK010000089.1:0-4435 GCA_039915385.1 Dokdonella sp. | reverse complement strand
CAAATAGTGACTTCGGGCAGGTTACGCCGACGCAACGGCATGCCTATGATGGTCGCATGTCGTGGCCGCATTTCAATCACATCCAGCTGCTCCGCTACGCCGGCCTGTTCCAGTACGCCAGCGTCGGCACGCCGTTCCTGCGCTATGACTCGCTGGTCGAGGATCTCGCACAGAAACAGTTGCCGGCGGCTTACGTGCACCTTTGGATCGGTTGCTACGTGCTGTTCGGCCTTGTCTACTGGTATCTGACCCACGACCTTGGCGATCGTCGCCGTACCGCGCTGCGCAGGGCGCTGCAGATTGGCCTGCTGCTGGTGCTCAACATCATGGCCGTAGCGATCGGCTGGTTCAGTCAAAGTGGCATCTCGGCGCTGCTGCTGGCCGTGATCGCGGTCGCCCTGCCTTGGCTGTTGCCGCTGCGCGTAGGCATCGCCTGGATGATCCTGCAGAATTTCTCGCTGGTGCCGGTGTTTGCGATCATCCGCGAACCGGTGTTCAGTCTCAGCGATGCATTCCTGCAGTCGAGCCTTTACTCCGGCTTCATTGTGCTCGCGTTCGTTACCGCGCTCGTCACCAAGCAGCAAGTCGAAGCACGCGAAGAGCAACGGCGGCTCAACTCCGAGTTGCGTGCGACTCGGACCCTGCTGGCCGAGTCGAGCCGTTTGTCCGAGCGCATGCGTATCTCGCGCGAACTGCATGATCTGGTCGGCCACCATTTGACCGCCCTCAGCCTCAACCTCGAAGTCGCCAGTCATCTCGTGCAGGGGCAGGCGCAGGAGCACGTGCGACAGGCGCAATCGGTCGCCAAGCTGCTGCTCAGCGATGTGCGCGAAGTCGTCAGTCAACTGCGCGAAGGCGACAGTATCGACTTGACCCAGGCGCTGCGAAACCTGACCGAAGGCGTTCCCGGCCTAGAAATCCATCTCGAACTGCCGCCGCGTTTCAGTGTCGATGATCCCAAGCGCGCGCAGGTACTGCTGCGATGCGCGCAGGAAATCATCACCAACACCGTCCGTCACGCGGGCGCGCACAACCTCTGGCTCCACTTCGAGCGCAATGCGGACCGGCAGATGACAATCCATGCCCGCGATGACGGCCAGGGTGCTACCCAGTTCAAGCAAGGCAACGGCCTTGCCGGCATGCGCGAACGACTGGCGCAATTCGGCGGTCGCGTCGATATCGTCACCAGCAAGGGGCAGGGCTTCATGCTCGACGCCTCGCTGCCTCTGGAGAATGGAGCATCATGAGTAAAGATGGAATGATCGAGGTTTGCCTGGTCGACGATCAGACGTTGGTGCGTCAGGGTATTCGTTCGCTGCTGGAACTTTCCGATTCGATCCGCGTAATCGCTGAAGCGGGCGACGGGATCCAGGCTGTCGAGACGATTCCGCGCACGAGACCAGACGTGGTGCTGCTCGACATGCGCATGCCAGGCATGTCCGGCCTTGACGTGTTGAACGCGCTCGCGGCAAAGAACGAACTGCCGCCCACCATCATCCTGACGACCTTCGACGACGACCAGCTCGTGCTGGCGGGACTCAAAGCCGGCGCGCGCGGCTATCTGCTGAAGGATGTCTCGCTGGATCAGCTGGTTGACGCGGTCAAGACTGTTGCTGCCGGCGGTTCGCTGGTTGCGCCGGTGGTAACCCAGCGCCTCCTTTCCGGCCTGGAGCGCATGCACAACGAGTTCACCAGCCTGGATCGCCCGGATCCCCTGACCGAACGCGAGACCGAGATCCTGCGATTGATGGCCGGGGGCTACAGCAACAAGGAGATCGCCAATTCTCTTGGAGTTGCGGAGGGAACGGTGAAGAATCATGTCTCCAACATCCTGTCCAAACTCGGCGTGCGTGACCGCACGCGCGCAGTGCTGAAGGCGTTCGAGCTCGGCATCGTCTGAATCAGCGCAGGTGTCGGCGGCGTCTTGACACCCGTTTCCTTGGGTCAGCGTTCGGGCGTAGCCTTTCCGCCCCCGAGTCCAGTACCATTGATTCCCTGTCCCGTCCAAGCGGGGCCGCTTATGCGCGCGTGCGAACGGGGATTGGGGACTGGGCAGGCGGAACGCCTTTCGGTCGTCTTGCTCGCGACGCGTGCAGGCCAATGGCTGAAGTCCTGGAGATGTCTCGGATGATTCGTATTTTTGAAGTGCTGGTCGCTCTTTTGATCGTGTTCTTGCTGGCAGTCGTTATCGGTGTGATGTTGCCGAGTCAGGGTCATATTGAGCGTGTGGTCGAAGTCTCCAGCCCGGTCCGGCAGGTGTACGACTCGGTCAATACGTTCCGCCGCTATCCGCAATGGTCGTGGCTGCGTGCGCAGGATCCGAACGTGAAGATGTCCTTCCTGGGCCCTGAAGCCGGCAAGGGTGCAAAGATCAAATGGTCGAGCGCGTTGCCGAAGATCGGCGACGGCAGCCTTGAGATCACCTCCGCGACGCCCGACAGCAAGCTGACGATGGCGATCGACAACGACTGGAAAGGCACCAACAAGACCTACGCGATCGAACTGCATCCGGCGGCTAACGGCAAGACCTTGAAGATCAGCGAGTCCTACGACGTCGACTACGGCTGGAATCTGGTGTCTCGCTACGCCGGTCTCTATATAAACGGCGATCCGGCTTCGTCGATCCAGGTCAGTCTCAATAACCTTGCAGCGATGCTCGCGGGCTTCCCGAACATCGACTACAAGGACCAGAAGATCGACAGCGTCGAGGTTACTGCCAAGCCGGTTTTCCTGGTGTCGACCAAGGCCAAGCGTTCGCTCGAGGAAGTGGCGGATGCGACCAATGCCGCGATGACCCAAATCGATGCGGCGATGAAGAAAGCAGGTTTGACGGCCGCCGGTCCGCGCATGACGATCACGACCGAATGGGGCGACGAGGACTATACGTTCAGCGTTGCCGTTCCGGTCAGTGCAGCGGCGTTCACGCTCAACCAGCAGGCCTACACGATCGAAACGCCCGTGCCCACGACGGGCAGCGAAGACGATGACGGCCAGCCAAAGACCTACAACCCGGGTGACAAGGATCGCAAGGGCATGCTCGTGGTCGATGGCGAGGTGCGCGCTGCACTGTGGTACCAGGGCGTTGCGTTGTATACCGAATACACCGGCAGTCCGGCCGCGCTGCCGCTGCTGCGTCTGGGTCAGAAGGCATTCGCCGAGACCCACGGCTATCGTTACCAGGAAATCGGCCTGGGTCGTTTCTGGGACGAACTGGTCTCCGCAGCGGATGCGCCACAAGACCAGCAGACATTTCGCGTCTACTTGCCGATTCAGCGCTGACGGCGAGCCAGCTGCTCGCAGCTGGACCGGCTCCAGCTTTAGTCACGATAAAAAATGAAGGGCGGCGCGAGCCGCCCTTTTTCATTGCCGACATCAGCGTTGTCGCGATGCTGGCTAACCGCCTTGCATCGAGCCGGCATAGCGGACCGAGAGCACGACGAATCGTGCACGACCCGTCGGCAAGTCCGCTTCAAACTCGTCGTCCTCCCGACGTTTCAATGCCGCCCGCGCGAGCGGCGAATCAATGCTGATCCAGCCGCGTACGGCGTCAGTCTCGTCCGGTCCGACGATGCGATATTCATGCTCGGTGCCGTGCTCGTCCTCGACGCGGAACCACGCGCCGAAAAACACGGCGGAAGCATCCGTCGGCAGTGTGTCGATCACGCGCAACTGTTCCAGCCGCTTGCTGAGATACCTCACTCGCCTATCAATCTCGCCGAGCTGCTTCTTGCGATAGGTATATTCAGCGTTCTCGGAACGATCACCCTCGGCCGCCGCGGCCGCCAGCGCGCGCACGACCTCGGGCCTGCGCACGCGCCAGAGCTCGTCGAGTTCATCCTTCAATCGGCCGTGGCCTTCCGCGGTGATCATTGCGGTCGACGCGGCAGTCGGTGGTCGCCAACGGCTCATCCTCCTCTGATCCGCAATCGGACGATGTATCGATGGCGCCTCTCAGGCGCGAGCACCCTCATCAGAGCACTCTCAGCTTCGCCTGATCGAACCGAGGACGCCTCTAAGGATCGAGCGACCGAGTTGTCCGGCGACATTGCGCGCGGCCGATTTTGCGAAGGCTTCAAGCATGCCCTGGCGACGGCTCGTGCCCAGCACGATGTCTCTTGCGGTTCCCATCCAGCCACCCTCGCTGGCATTGCCAGAAGACTTGGTGACACCCCCGGTCGGGTTTTGTGCAGGTGCCGTCGCCGTGCGTTGCGCCAACTTCTCGAATGCTGACTCGCGGTCGATCGCATTGTCGTACTTCGCGCCGATCGGTGACCGAGAGCGCGCGCTAGCGCGCTCTTCAGGCGTGATGGTGCCGATGCGGCAACCGGGCGAAGCGATCATCGCGCGCTCGACCGGCAGCGGCACGCCGCCTTCCTGCAGCGTCGATACCAGGGCTTCGCCGACGCCCAGCTGGGTGATCGCGTCGACGACGTTG
>JBDSNK010000058.1:0-6551 GCA_039915385.1 Dokdonella sp. | reverse complement strand
TGGCAGCTCGTTTGCCTTAACCTCGCCGCATGGGGGCCGACAAAACCGACGAGGAACTGATGCTTGCTTACGCCGGAGGAGACCTGCTCGCCTTCGAGATGCTCTATCGGCGCCATCGCGGCTTGCTCTACCGCTTCCTGCTGCGCAGCCTGCGCCATCGTGCCGATGCCGACGAGCTGTTCCAGGAAACCTGGAGCCGGCTGATTGCCGCACGTGAGCGCTACCGACCCGATGCAAAGTTCACGACCTGGCTGCTGCAGATCGCACACAACCTCGTGATCGACCGCTTTCGCCGGCAACGCCCGCAAGCTTCCGCCGAGGAAACCGAGACCGTATTGCGCAATCTCGACGCACCGGAATCCGAACAACCCGAACGCGCGCTCAGCGAATTCGAGCAACGCCGCCGCCTGCAACTGGCGCTGGAGGAACTGCCCGAGGAGCAGCGCGTCGCGTTCCTGCTGCGCATCGAGGGCGGCATGGGTCTCGACGAAATCGGCGAGATCACTGGCGCCGGGCGCGAAACCGTGAAATCACGCCTGCGCTACGCGCTCGCGCGCATCCGTGCGAGGTTTGAAACATGAGCCTGCCGCGCGATCCGGAACGAGATCTCGAGCGCCTGCTTGACAACGATGGCGGCGACCTCGGCGACCTGTATCGGCGCTTGCCGCGCGCGGAGCCGCCGCGTCGACTCGATCGCAGCGTGCTCGGCGAAGCGGCACGTGCCGTTCACGGATACACCCCGCGTCGCCATCGCTGGCTCGTCGGCTTCGGTTCCGCCGCCGGCATCGTGCTTGCCGCCGGCGTTGCCTGGCAGGTCGGCCAGAAAGCGCTGCAACAGCCGCAAGATGGATTCCGTAGCTCACCGATCGTCGTGCCGGTGCAACCGATCAGCGAATCATCGCTGCGCAAACGCGAGCGCGCGAACGCCGCCCAGAACGCCGCGGCTACCGCAGCGCCCGCTGCCGAAATGGAACCTGCTGCCGCGCCACCACCAGCGCCGGCAAAACCGAGTCTTGCGCGCAAGCCGGCGCCGAAGGCCGCCCCTGCCGCGGATGCGGTCAGGGAATTTTCACCCCCCCCAGCAGCAGCGCCGCCACCGCCACCGCAGGCCACCGCCTTCCCCGCCGAAGTCCAGCGCGCGGTAAGCGCTGCACCAGCAGATTCCGCAGCGGGTTCCGTTGCACCGAAGGATGACGAGCTCAAGGCAAAGCAGGCGAGCGGCGGCGCCATGCTCGACAAGGCCGCGTCGAATAGCGCCCGCTCGACCGCGCCGTCTGCGCCGTCGGCGTCGGTCGAACTGCGTCGCGACATGCAGCTTTCGCCCGACGACTGGCTCGCCCACATCAGGCAGCTCCTGCATCAAGGTCGACGTCAGCAAGCCGCTGACAGCCTGCGCTTGTTCCGACGAGTGCATCCGGACCTGCCGGTCTCGACGGAATTGCGCGCACTCGAAGACTAGTAAGAGGGTATGCCGCGCCCGTGATGCGGCCGGTACGCTGGCCGCACGGGAAATTACGGATATCCGCAGCCGCTTGGGCAAGTGCACAATCACTGGCCAATGTCTGGAGATCGCTTGTGCAACGCGAACGATGGAATCGCCTGGAGCAGATCTTCGCCGACGTATTGGACATGCCGGAGGCTGCGCGTTCCGCGTTCCTGGACCGCGCCTGCGGCGACGATGCGGAACTGCGCCATGAGATCGATGAGCTGCTGCGCGCGCACGGTGCGCCGGGTGTGCTGGACAGCACGGTGCATCCTGCTGAACCTGCGCCCCTGAATCCCTCACTGTCTGCCGCTAGCTGCCTGGGAGCGTGGCGCATCGAAAAACTGGTCGGCCGCGGCGGCATGGGCGAGGTCTACGCGGCGAGCCGTGCCGATGCGGCATTCGAGCAGCGCGGCGCGCTCAAGCTGCTTCGCTACGAAGCCGCCGGCCAATTGGAACGCTTCCATGCCGAGCGACGGATCCTCGCGCGCCTCGAACATCCCGGCATCGCGCGACTCCTCGATGGCGGCGTGGCGCCGGATGGCCGTCCGTACACGGTGATGGAATATGTTCAAGGCCAGTCGCTGACCGACTATTGCCGTGCCCGTCATGCGTCGCTGCGTGAACGCCTTGCGTTGTTTGCGCAGGTCTGCGATGCGGTCGCGTTCGCGCATCGCAATCTGGTGATTCATCGCGACCTGAAGCCGGCGAATATCCTGGTAGACGCCGATGGCAACGTGAAGCTGCTCGACTTCGGCATCGCCAAGCTGCTCGATGCCACTGCCCTGCCGGAGGATGCCGACGTCACGATCGCACCTTTCACACCCGACTACGCCGCACCCGAGCAACTGTGCGGCGAGCCGATCACGACCGCGACCGATGTCTATGCACTCGGCGTACTGTTGTTCGAACTGCTCACGGGCGAGCGCCCGTTGCAGATGCGTGGCCTGCCGTCTGCCCATGCGCTCAAGCTTCTGCTGGATCGCAGCGCACCCGCACCGAGTCACGTCGCGAAGACGAACGCCAACGCGCCGGTGCCCGCGCGTCTGTTGCTCGGTGATCTGGATGCAATCGTCGCCAAGTGCCTGCGCAAGGAAGCAGCGCATCGCTACGAGACCGTCAATGCGCTCAAGCGCGACATCGAACGCCACGTGCGCAGCGAGCCTGTGTTCGCGCGTGAAGGCGCACGCCTGTATGTGGCGGGCCGGCTACTGCGTCGTTATCGATGGGCGGTGGCCGCGGTTGCTGCGCTGGTCGTCACACTGGCAGCGGGACTGGCCGGCACGATCTGGCAGGCACATCGTGCCGAAACGCAGGCGCGCACCTCCGCTGCCGTGCAGACCTTCCTCGGCGATCTTTTCCGCGCCAACACGAGCAGCCAGGACGACCCGGTCAAGGCACGCCAGACCACGGCGCGTGAGCTGCTGGATCTTGGCGCGAAGAAAATCGACACTTCGATGAGTGATGCACCGGCCGCGAAGCTCGGCGTGTTGAAACTGCTCGGTGACCTCTACGACGACTTGGCGCTGGACGACGAGACGGTAAGACTGCGCAGCGAGACAGTCGCTCTCGTGCGCAATTTGTATGGCGCGGATTCAACGGAGGTCGCAGTCGCCTTGATCAATTTGTCGGCTTCCATGCATGCGTCGAGTTCGGTCAATGAGAGAGAGAAGGTACTGCAAGAGGCAGCAGCCATCCTCGATAGCAAGGAAGATTTCGACTCGGAGACCCGTGCGGCACTGCTGGTGAAACAGGCCGAGCACTACCAGAGCGTCGACCAACCGCGCGCGCTCGAATATGCACGCAAGGCGGTGCGGCTCTACGAAACCAAGCCGCCATCGGTCGATTTTGCCGAAGCACAGTATGAGTGCGGTCTGATCCAACTGAACATCGGCTTGGTACGCGAATCAGCGACTTCACTGCGCCACGCGATCGAGGTCTCGCGCAGCGTGGAAGGTTTTCCCAATCCGTCTTTGCCCCGCTTCTACGCCTATCTCGGCCAGGCCCAGCAACGAATGTTGGATCTTGCGGGTGCTGAAGACAGCGCACGACTGGCGCTGCAGACTGCCAAAGCTGTCAATGGCGAAGACCATGTCGATACGTTGCAGACCGAGATGCGGCTCGGCCGCATTCTCTTTGACAGCGGTCGCACACAGGAAGGATTGGCACTATTGCGCTCGGCAAAAGAGCGCGCATTGAAGATTCGCGGTCCCGACGATCCGTTCCATACGCCACCCACGGTGCAGGAATACGGCAACGGACTGGCGCGCAGCGGCAAGCTTGACGAAGGACTGGTCGACATGCAGACCGCCATCGCCAATCGCCGCGCCAATCGTCCAGGTACGATCCCCCTTTCATACATGCTTGACGCGGCGGCTTCGGCAATGGTCGACCTCGGCCGTTGGACCCAGGCGCAAGCCTATCTTGACGAAGCCAACGCGATCAGGAGCAACGGCGGCGTCGCCGCGCGTACGCAGGCCACCAATCTCAATACGAACACGCGCATCAGGCTGGCCCTGGCAGAAGGTCATCGCGAGACCGCGCAGTCGCTACTCGAAGAGCTCTTCGTCGATCCGGACGAAACGTTTGGAATGTCGGCCACGGCTATCGAGAGGTGGCTCCTGGAGGCTGAGGTTGATCTGTCAGCCCATCGCGGCGACGCCGCGACCATACTTTCACGGCGAGTGCGCGACAAGGTCGCAACGAGCGGACTCGATGGGTACCTCGGCTTCCACGCGATGCGCGCCGACCTGATCGAAGGCGAAGCCGCGCTGCAGGACAATCGCCCGCAGGCGGCGTTGCCGCTGCTGCAAAGGTCTCTCAAGATGCGCGAGAAGTTGCTTGATCCATCAAGCCCGAGGATCGCCGAAGCACAGATCGCGTTGGCCCGATGCCATCTGGCCATGGGCGAGCTGAAGCAAGCGCAGACGCTCGCGACATCGGCTACCGCGATTCACTCGTTGCACAAGGAATTGGGTGAGCAATACCGCGAGCCGCTGCGACAATTGCAGGCCCAGCTGAGCGCCAGTGCAGATAACTGAGATCAGCAAGCGGGCCATCAACGGGCGGTGCAGCAAACATTCTCTCGATTCAGAAAAGCGAGAGCGCGCAGTTAACCCGAGAACAACTCTACGCCCCGCTCGCCAACTCACGATGCAACCACGCACGCGCCAGGGTCCAATCCCGCCGCACGGTGCGCTCCGACACATTCAGCGCACGCGCAGTCTCGGCATCATCGTAGCCGCCGAAGTAACGGCACTCGACCACCTGCGCGAGCCGCAGCGAATCCTGCGCGAGTCGACCCAATGCTTCGTTCAGTGCCAGCGTGGTGGCGTCATCGTCTTCGATCGGCACGTCCAGGGCGTCGGTTATCGGTAGTGAAACCACCCCGCCACCACGCTTCGTTGCCAGTCGCGCCACTGCATGGCTGACCAGCGCGTGGCGCATCGCCAGGGCCGCTGCACGAAGGAAATGCGCATCGGTGTTCCAACCCTGAGTGCCACGCAGCTTGAGGTAAGCCTCGTTCACCAGGGCGGTCGTCTGCAAGGTTGCTCCGGCACCGACCCGACTGCGCTCGCGGTGCGCCAGCCGCTTGAGATCGTCGTAGAACAGGGGCAGCAACTGATCGGCAAGCGCACTCACCTCCGGGGGCAGTGCCACATCCCAGGTTCCCGCCGCGTCGGCATGAAAGTCGTGTTCCGCTTCGCTCATGGCCGAATCATACCGCGCTCGTTGGAACGTGTGATCAACGATCGGGACGCATGGCGTTTGCCAATCCCGCGTGGCCAATCGACAGGGCCTGGCCGGAATTCCCCCCGTTTCCGGTTATTTCGAATGAGGCCAGCGCTGAATCAAATCGACGTTCAGTCGGACAGCCCGTGCGGCGCTTCACGTAGACGCGCAACGAAAGGAGATCGCAATGAATCGAGTGAGTAGCAAGGTGTTGGTCGCCGCGCTGATTTTTGGTGCTGCGTTCGTCGTGCTAGGCAGCGCGCAATCGAGCGCTGGCCCGTACGACATCAAGTCCGTCGTCATTGCGGGCGGTGGCAGCCCGATCGCTGGCGGCAGCTATCAGATCACCAGCACCCTCGGGCAGCCGGCGACATCGACGTTGTCCGGCGCAAGTTTCGTCATCGTCGACGGCTTTTGGGCCCCGGTCGGCGGCCTGCTCGGCGACAGCATCTTCGCCAACGGATTCGAATCCCCCTGACCACACCGGTCGCAAGTACCAAGGAGTGACTGTCATGCGTATTTCCACGATTGTTCTTGCAACCGCCGCTGCGCTCGCGAGCGTCGGCATGGTCAGCGTCGCCTCGGCGCAAACGCTCGGCTCGGCGTTCACCTATCAAGGCACCTTTGCCGATGCCGGGGTGCCAGCGAGCGGAAACTACGATTTCGAATTCGCGTTGTTTACTGTCGGAAGCGGCGGCACTGCGGTGCAGACCGTGACGAAGATCGGCGTGGCTGTCAGCGGCGGCCTGATCAACACCTCGATCGACTTCGGTGCGCCGACCTACAACGGTCAGGTCAAATGGGTCGAGGTGCATGTGCGCCACGCCGGCGGAGGCGCTTATACGACGCTGAATCCGCGTCAGGCGCTCACGGCAGCACCGTACGCGATGGGGTTGCCGATGCCGTTCCAGCGCACCGTTTCCACAGGCAACACCGCCGCCTTCCGGCTCCAGGCAACAGACTCAGGCACCATTTTTGAAGGCATCCTCCCCGCCTTTTCAGGAAATCCAGCTATCCATGGCGTTGCGCCGGGTAGCGTTGGAGTCAGCGGCGATACTGCGACCGGGCTCGGCGTGAATGGCGTGGCGTCCGCAGGCGGAACCGGTGTGCGTGGTCAGAGCATCGGTGGCAGCGGTGATGGCGTCCGCGGCCTCGGCTTCATCGGCGTGCACGGTGTCGGCAGCACCGGCGTCTGGGCCGAAGGTGGCCTGCTCGCGAGCGACAGTATTTCCTGCAACTCAGCAGGCTCCTGCCAGAGTGTCGTGAACATCCGCAATGACACCATCGGCAACCTGATCATCGCAAGCTCCGGCACGCCCTCGACCGACGTGTTCCG
>JBDSNK010000018.1:0-13734 GCA_039915385.1 Dokdonella sp. | reverse complement strand
AGATCGAGGCCTTGCACGACCGCGGCGATGCGCTGGAGGGTCGCGCGGCCGCGGTCGAGGGTCGCGCCTTCGCGCTCGAGAGCCGAGTGGCACCGCTCGAAGCCAGCACGACCGCAGTCGAGGGTCGCGCCTTCGCGCTCGAGAGCCGAGTGGCACCGCTCGAAGCCAGCACGACCGCAGTCGAGGGTCGTGCCTTCGCGCTCGAGGGTCGGCTGGCGCCGCTCGAAGCCAGCACGGCCCTGCTCAGGGGTCGTCACGACGCCAACACGAGCGAGATGATCGATCTGCGCCACTATGTGCATGCGGCAAACCACTGGATCGCGTCGATGCAAGCCAGCCTTGCCGAGCTTGAGGAAACTGCCGCCTTAGAGCGTGAACAGGCAGACGCACTCACCGCCATCGTCGATGCGAGTGCTTCTGCCGAGCGCGCCAACCGCCACGCCGAATGGGCCGGCAGGCTCGGTCCTGTCCTGCCCGCTGCCGCGCGTGTACTCGATCTTGGCAGCGGGGATGGTGACTGGCTCGCCGCAATGGCTGTTCACGGCGTGATCGCCAATGGCATCGAACCGAACCAGGTGCTCGCTTCGCGAGCGCGCGCGCGCGACATGCAGGTCGCGTTGGGTGATCCGCTGACGGCATTGTCGCGTTGCGAGGATGCGGAGCTGGATGCGATCACGCTTTCCACCGACTTGCTCGCCGGTGATGACGTCCTGATCACGAGCACGCTTGCGCAGATCCTGCGAGCGCTGAAGCCGGCCGGTCGGGTCATGCTGCGAGCGGAGACGCTGTCTCTGGATCGCAGTCATTTCGAGCCGCACCGGACAGCGCCCGATGCACATCGCTGGCTCGCTTTGCTTGCGGCAGCCGGATTCACCCGCGCACAGGTGCTGCCGGCACAGGGCGCCGCCGCGGTGTTGGCGCAGCGCGCAGCATCGTGACTGCATTTCGTTGCGCATGAGAATCGCCATTCTAGTCCCCGGTCTGGCGCCGCATGACGCGGTCAGCAACGATGCGCTCGGCATGACCGCGGCACTGCGTGAGCTTGGCCATGAGGTCGCGCTGTTTGCGCCCCATGCTCGCGGCGTCGATGAGCCGGTGCATGCGCCAGACACAATCGAGGCGTGGCTACACTCACGCGACGACATCGTGATTTATCACTACTGCGTAGGCTGGGATTTCCCGCTCGCACTGTTTCGACGCACGCGTGCGCGGCGCATTCTGCGCTACCACAACATCACGCCGCCGGAATTCTTTGAGGGCTGGTCGCCGGGTTACGTCTCTGCCTGCGCGGAAGGGCGCGCGCAGTTGGATGCGTATGCGGCACTCGATTGTGAGCTCTACCTCGGCGATTCGCCGTTCAATATCGAAGATTTCCGCAGCCGCGGCGTCAACTCTGAGCGCTGCGTTGTACTCGCGCCCTTCCATGAAGTCGAACAACTGCTGACACTACAGGCGGACGCGCGCCGGATTCCAGTCGCAGCTCCGTTGCTGTTGATGGTTGGACGGTTGTCGCCGAACAAGCGCCATATGGACCTCATCGACGCGCTCGACGCCTGTGTTGCCGGGGCGGCGCCGGATGCACACCTGCTCAGCATCGGCAAGCTCGACCCGAATCTCGCCTGCTACGGCGATGCGTTGCACGCGCGCATCACCGAGCGCGGTCTCGGTGCACGCGTCACATTTCTGCAGGACGCGAACGGGGCCGAGCTGCGCGCCGCGTTCGAGCGCGCCGACGCGCTGGTCATGCTCAGTCGCCATGAAGGCTTCTGCGTACCCCTGATCGAAGCGATGGCGCTCGGCACGCCGGTGATCGCGTTGGCGTCAAGTGCAATGCCGTGGACCCTTGGCGACGCCGGTCTGCTGTGGGACAGCGCCGAGCCGCAGCTGATAGCCGCCTCGGTCGCGCGCATCGCGCGTGACGAACAGCTGCGCGAAAATCTGCGTGCTCGTGGCCGTGCTCAGTACGCCTCCACCTATGCACCGAGCGTGCTCGCCCAGGGATTGCATCGCATCATGGAGCGATTCGTCCGATGAAAGCGGCAATCCTGCTTCCGACGCTGGCCGGCAAGGACGCTGTCGGCAACGATGCGCTGGCGATGGCGCACCTGCTGCGCGAGCGCGGCGTCGACACGCGCGTGTTCTGCGACGTCGCAGTCGGCGTTGATGAAACCACCCACGAACCGGCAAAACTACTCGATTTCGCCGGTGGTCCACATGACCTCGTGATCTATCATTTTTCGGTCGGCTGTCCAGCCGCGCGCGACATCCTCCAGCGCGCACGCGGTTTCCGTGTGGTGCGCTACCACAACATCACGCCGCCAGAGTTCTTCGCCGACTATGCGCCCGACTATGCGGACGCGTGCGCGCGCGGCCGTGCAGAGATCCCCGCGATCGCACGGCTGGGCTGTGAGCTCTATCTTGGTGCTTCGCGTTACAACCTTGACGAGTTGATTGCGAACGGTGCGCCAGCATCGCGCGGCGCAGTGTTCGCCCCGTTCCATCGGATCGAACAGTTGGTTGCCGCCGAAGCCGACCTTGGCCTGCTCAGCGAACTCGACGATGGCGCGCACAACGTCCTGATGGTCGGGCGTGTCGCCCCAAACAAGGGTCATGCCGAGCTGGTCGATGCGTTCGCAGCCTACGTCGACGGCTACGGAGATCCGGCACGTTTGCTGATCGTCGGCAAGTCAGACCCGCGCCTGCAGGGTTACATCGACACAGTGCAGGCGCGGGTCGAAGCGCATCGCCTCGGCGCGCGCGTGCGCTGGCTAGAATCGGTCAGCGAGGCACAACTGAAGTCGGTGTACCTGACCAGCCACGCGTTCATGACGCTGAGCCAGCATGAAGGCTTCTGCGTGCCGCTGATCGAGGCGATGGCCCTCGGGACACCCGTGATCGCGTGCGGCTCCAGCGCGATTCCCGAAACGGTTGGCGACGGCGGCATCGTCTGGAGCGAAACGGAACCGTGGTTGTATGCAGCGAGCTTGGCGCGGCTTGGTCAAGACGAGCGTTTTCGCAACAGCCTTCGCGATGCCGCGCGCAGCCGCTATGCCAGCGAATTTTCACCCGCGGTACTGCGCGAACGTTTCTTCAAGGTACTGGAGCCGGCGCTGTGAAACGTGTCGCGATCGTCGTACCGCGTTGCCATGAAAGCTTGGTCGGCGGAGCCGAGGCCCTTGCCTGGCAGTACGCGACGCAGCTCGCCAACGAGTACAGCGTCGAAATCCTGACGACAACAGCGAGCGACTACGTGACCTGGGCCAACGACCTGCCGCAAGGCAGCGAGCGGCGCGATGGCGTAACGATTCGCCGCTTCCACGTAGCTCGTGGTCGCACTGGCTACTTCCACGATTTGCACCGGCGTCTGCTCACGCATTTCGCCGCCAGCGAGGGTGCATCAGCGGCAGCGCGCGTGCGCTGGACCGAAGCCTTGCAAGAAGAATTCATCCGTGCACAGGGACCGATTTGCCCGGACCTGATCGACCACCTCGCGACATCCGGCGCAGACTATGCCGCCGTCTTGTTCCTGACCTATCTGTACCCCACCACGCTTGACGGCACGCGCGCGTTGCGCCATCGACGCTGGGCCATCGTGCCGACGTTGCACGATGAACCGGCGGGCTATTTCCGGACGCTTGCACGTATGGCGCTCGATACACCGCGCCTGCTGTGGAATACAGCCGCCGAGCAACGGCTCGGCCATCGGCTGTGGGGGATCGATGCAGGCAACATCGTGTCGATGACCGTCGCGACGAAACGCGCGGAACCAGCCAGTGAGGATGCGCCCTACCTGCTCTACAGCGGCCGCATCGACAGCCACAAGGGCTGCGCGATGCTGATAGCCGCGTTCGAGGCCTACAAGCGCGCGCACCCATCAAATCTGCGTATGTTGCTGACCGGCGCGGACAAGCTCGGCCTGCGTGCATCCGAGCATGTGAAGTATCTCGGCTTCGTCGACGAGCAGCGCAAGTTCAGTTTGATGGCTGGCGCGCTCGCCTTCGTGCATCCATCGCCGTACGAAAGCCTCAGCATCGTGGCGCTGGAAGCAATGGCGCAGGGTACGCTCATCATCGTCAACGGCGAGTGCGAGGTGCTTGCCGATCATGTCGAGTCCAGCGGCAGCGGGCTGATTTTCCGCGGCGAGGCAGACCTTCACGCTGCCATCGATACGGTGCGCGCGCTTACGCCTGACGCGCGCGCGTTGCAGGCTCAGCGTGCACGCTCGTATGTCGTTGAGAACTACAGCCTGCAACAGGTGCGCGCACGCCTGATCGCCGAGGTGGAGGCGCTCGCCGCGAGCTGAGCCTTCAACGCACGCCGACACGTGCGGCGAAACGCGCACCACCCAGCGTCGGCGAACGATCCACCAGCAACTCCCCACGATAGGCCTTGATGATGTCCTGCACGATGGCGAGGCCAATGCCGTGTCCCTGCACCCGTTCGTCGCCTCGCACACCGCGCTGCAGCAGATGCTCAACCTTGTCGTCGGGAATGCCGGGTCCATCGTCCTCAATGACGAGGTCGAGCCCGGCGCGTTTGCCGCTGCCGGGCAAGCGGCGCACGCTCAGAACGACGCGCCGCTTCGCCCACTTGAACGCGTTCTCAAGCAGATTGCCGAGCAGTTCCATTAGATCGCCCTGATCGCCCTGGAAACGCGCGGCGGGATCGATCTCGAATTCGCACAGCACGCCCTTGTCCGCGTACACTTTTTCGAGGCTGCGCACGATCTCTTCGGCAAAGGGTTCCAGTGGCAGCGGCGCGGCAAACGTCTGGTGGCCCGAGGTCGCCGCGCGCGAGAGCTGATAGGCGACGATTTCGTCCATACGCCCGACCTGTTCAAGCACGGTCCAGCGCAACGCTTCGCCTTCGCTGCCGGTTTCGAGCTGGCTGCGCATCACCGCAAGCGGGGTTTTCAGACTGTGCGCGAGATCGGACAAGGTGTTGCGATAGCGCGCGACGCGATCGCGTTCGGCGTCGATGAAGTTGTTGAGGCTGGCTGTCAATCCTGCCAGTTCGGCCGGATAGCTGCGGCCAAGCTGTTCTTGTGCGCCGTGTTCGACTCGCGCGAGTTCGGCGGCGACCTTGCGCAGCGGCGCCAGACTCCAGCGCAACACCGCAAGCAGCAGCAGCAACAGCACTACACCCAGCGCGCCGAGCCAAGTGAGCAGGGTATTCCGGTACACCTGCACCTGTTCGCGCAAGGCGCGGCTATCTTCTGCCACGTAGAACGTCAGGTGCAGTTCGTTCTTCGCGCCACTGTTCCAGTCGACACCTTGCGACAGCACGAACAAGGCACCGACCGGTGTATCGATCGGCCCGCTGAATTGTGCGGGTCCACGCGGCAAGTCGGTCGTAAACGGCAATTCGCGGTCGAGCGCAGAGGGCGACCGCCAGAGGTTGTCCTTCGCACCGAGCACTTTCGCACCAACGATGCCGGCATACAGGCCACCAGCCGACGGCTGATCGAAGCGCGAATCGGGACCGACTTCGGGCGGAATCAGCTGCCCGGCGCGTGTGGTATCCGAGCCGGCGAGATAGGCGTACATGTAGCCCTGCAGACGCTCGCGCAATCCGTTTTCAGCGGCCTGATAGAACGCGCGATCGAGCGCGAAGAATGCGAGAGCGAGAAACGCCGCGAGGACAAAGCCAGCGGCAGCCAGCGAGCGCGCCTGCAGCGAGAGCGGACGCGCCATGCGGGCTGCAAGCTCAGGCGTTGTCGGCGGTCTGCGTTTCGTCGACCACCGGCGGCGTGTCGGTGCGCTCGAGCGCAAATCGGTAGCCGCGACCGCGCACCGTCTCGATCGGCTTGATCATGTTGTCCGGATCGAGCTTGCGGCGCAGGCGACCGATGAAGACTTCCAGAACGTTCGAGTCGCGATCGAAATCCTGCTGGTAGATGTGCTCGGTGAGATCGGCTTTGGAGACGAGTTCACCCGCATGCAGCATCAGGTATTCGAGCACCTTGTATTCGTAGCTGGTCAAGTCGACGGTGCCACCATTGACGCTGACGGTCTGCGCGGTGGTGTCGAGAATCACCGGCCCGCATTCAAGCGTCGGGCGCGACCAGCCGCTCGCGCGGCGCACGAGCGCATTCAGGCGCGCAAGCAATTCCTCGACGTGGAAGGGCTTGACCAAGTAGTCGTCGGCGCCGTTCTTCAGACCCTGCACCTTGTCCTGCCATGACGAACGCGCAGTCAGGATCAGAATCGGATATCGCTGTCCCGCTTCGCGCAATTGCTTGATCAGCTCCATGCCTGACATTTTTGGCAGGCCCAAATCAATGATCGCCACATCGAACGGAACCTCGCGACCGAGATACAGACCCTCCTCTCCGTCGCCCGCGGCGTCTACCGCGAAGCCATCCCGCTTCAACCGTGCCGCCAGCGTTTCCCGCAGCGGCGCTTCGTCTTCCACCAGCAATACGCGCATGTCCTGTCCTCGTGGAATGAAACCACTACGATTATTGTTCAGCCGGCACTTGCACCACCCGCACCTGACCATCGCGGGTGAGCAGCTTGATTCGATAGACCTTGCGCTTGCCGACGTTCAAGGTCTGCACAGACAGCACCTTGCCTTCCGCTTCCTGCTGCGCCTTGGAGACGGCTTCCTCAACGCTTATTTGGCGAGCCCATGCAAGGGGCACGAGCAAGGCGCCGCAAAGCAGCAGTCCCAGCATGATTCCGCCCTGTCGAATGGATTGCTGTCGCTTCGTTTGCATCTTCGCCCGACATTTCCCTGCGCGCAATTGCACGTTCAGGAGTGCAGTCTCCTTAGCCGGCATTGAATTGCGGCTGAATTCGGGTGATGTCGGCAGCAAATCGTACGGCAGGCCGACGCCCCACCATCGCCCAGATTCAAAAAATCTCGGCGACGCAGCATCGCAGGCTGCCACCAGCCCTCTCGATTTCATCGAGCTCGACGGCGCCGATCGCGAAACCGGAATGTCCCAGTATGGCGCGTTGACCAGGCTCCAGGGCTGCCGCAGCCGCGCTACTCATCCAGACACGATCCGGCGCCAGTGTGATGGCATTGGCTGCAAACGCCTGCTTTTGCGCCGGGCGCAGGTGCACGACACTACCGACATAGGCGCGCGCGATCGCCTCCGGCACCGCGCTATCGGCGAAGCCGTCGTCGGCGATCATCGCGGCGCGCCCAGCGAGGATCGCAAGCACGACATTCGTATGATATTCGCCCGCAGCAAGGTCGAACGCGAAAGTCAGGCGCAGACCAAAGGCCTCGTGCATTGCACGCGCGCCGGCCAGATCGCAGCGCTCGGAGAGGCCGCAATAGCCGATGCCGCGCGCGCGATCGATGCACAGCGCACCGGTCAGTTCGGCGACGAAATTCCCTCGCGCCAGATTCTTCTCGCGGTAGCCAAGCACGCTGCGGAAGAAACCGCGGATGTCGTCGCGCGCGGCTTCACGCTGGCGCACCGGGTGACGCATGCGACCGACGATCAGGTTTCCCGGCGTGGTCGCAAATACGTTGTTCGGAAACATGTCATCAGGGCAATCCGCGCTACCCGGAAAGATCATGACGGGGACATCCGCGGCGAGCCGGCGTGCAAGATCGACATGCTGGCGGAGCGCGCGCGCAGCATCGGGAGCGCGCGAAAGATCCATATAGCGGTTGTCGGTGGCCGACTCGGCGGCGAGCGTGTCGCTCGCCGGGCTGACCAGGAACGCCGCGCGCGCGGTCGCAACGCTGCGCAATGGGTAGCGCTCGGGTGAAAATTCGGCCAGGAACGCCGCGGGGCCGGTGACGATCATCGGTAGTCTCAGGCAAGTGCTTGATGGCGGAAGCAATCGACGACATGGTCGTTGACCATGCCGGTCGCCTGCATGAACGCGTAGCAAATGGTGGAGCCGACGAAACGAAAACCCCGTCGGCGCAGGTCCTTGCTCATGCGATCGGAGACTGGCGTCGTCGCCGGCACCTGGCTGCGATCGTGCCATCGGTTCTGGATCGTGCGGCCGTCGACGAATGACCACAGCAACGCATCGAGGCTGCCGCACTCTTCGATCGCGAGCAGGGCGGCCCGCGCGTTGCCGCGCACCGACGTTATCTTGAGGCGATTTCGGATCAGACCCGGATCGGTCAGCAGCTCTTCGATGCTGCGATCGGTGAGTTTTGCACTGGTCGCGATATCGAAATTCGCGAACGCACGCCGATACGCCTCGCGCTTGGTCAACACGGTGCGCCAGCTCAAGCCCGCTTGCGCGCCTTCGAGGCAGATGAATTCGAACAGCGCGCGGTCGTCATGCAGCGGCACGCCCCATTCGGCGTCGTGATAGTTGCGCATTGCGTCGTCACCGGCGGACCAGCCGCAACGCGTCCTGTGGTCGTCCAGCATGCGTTCGTCCATGTGAGCATCTGCTCGGCGTGGGTTGTCCTCGGGGTGCGTATGATACGCACCCCGACGCCACTGTCGTGCGTCTGCGATCGATCGTGACCGACGTCTCCGCTTCCCGCCGCACAGCGCTCGTCGCACTCGGTCTGCTTACCCTGATCTGGAGCTACAACTGGATCGTGATGAAGCAGGCACTGCGCTATAGCGGCCCGTTCGAGTTCTCCGCATTGCGCTACGTATTCGGCAGCGGCGTGCTGTTTATCGCCCTGCTCGTGCGCGGCGAATCGCTGCGGCCGCCGCCGTTGCTGCCAACCGCATTGATCGGGCTTACCCAGACGATGGGCTTCCAGGTGTTGGTGCAGTCCGCGCTGGTCAGTGGTGGTGCCGGAAAGACGTCCCTGCTCGCCTACACGATGCCATTCTGGGTCGTGCTGATCAGCTGGATGTGCTTCGGCGAACGTCCGGCGCTGCGATTGTGGATCGGCCTGGGCATCGCGGCCTTCGGGCTGGTGCTGGTGCTCGAACCGTGGCTCGGCCTCGGCGATGCGAAGAGTTCCGCGCTCGCTGTCGGTGGTGGCCTTGCCTGGGCCATTGGCGTGGTGTTGTCCAAGCGCGTGTTCGAGCGCGGCCGCGTGAGCGCGCTGTCGCTGACCGCCTGGCAGATGTTGTTCGGCACGCTCGGCGTCATCGCGATTGCGCTGCTCGTACCCGAACGCCCGATCGAATGGTCTACCTATCTGATGGGTGCCCTCGCCTACAACGCCGTCCTCGCATCGGGACTTGCGTGGCTCCTGTGGTCGTATGTCGTGGCTCGTCTACCGGCGAATGTCGCCGGGCTTTCCAGCCTGGTCATTCCGATCATCGGCGTTTCCTTCGCATGGGCGCTATTGGGCGAACAGCCCTCGCCTCTGGAATGCCTCGGCATCGCGCTGATCGGCGTGGCCCTCGCCCTGGTCAACCTGCGCCGCACAGCGGAAACCGACTAACGCGCATCCGTCTCGACGATGGTTCACCATGGCAACGCATCGAGATCGACATTGCCGCCGGACAAAATTACGCCGACGCGTTGGCCAGTGAAGCGTTCGCGGTGGCTGAGGATCGCCGCAAATGCGATCGCCGAGGACGGCTCGACCACGAGCTTGAGGCGTTGCCAGATCAGGCGCATGGCGGCAATCGTGTCGCGGTCCGCGATCGGCAGCACCGCAACTACGTATTCGGTCAGCAGCGCCCAATTGATGGGGCCAATGGTGCCGCGCAAGCCATCGCAGATCGTGTCCGGTTCGATATCGGTCACGCGCTCGCCACGACGCAAAGACTCGAACGCGTCGGCGGCGCCTTCAGGTTCCGCCGCGCAGAGCGCGATACCTGGATTGAACGCGCGCGCCGCAATCGCACTGCCAGCGATCAGTCCGCCGCCACCGATCGGGGTGACCAGCGCATCCAGCGGACCCGTCTCGCGCAGCAGCTCCAGCGCCGCGGTGCCCTGCCCTGCAATCACGCGCGGATCGGTGAACGGATGCACCAGGGTTGCGCCAGTCTGTTGACGCACTTGGTCGGCCATCGCATCGCGAGCGGCCATGGTCGGCGCGCAGCGATGCAGCGTGGCGCCATACCCCTCTATTGCAGCGAGCTTGGATTTGACCGCACCCTCGGGCACTACGACGTACGCGGGAATTCCACGCGTGCGCGCCGCTAGCGCGAGCGCCGCACCATGATTGCCGGACGAATGCGTCACGACCCCGCGTTTCGCCTCGGCAGCACTCAGCGACCATACGGCGTTGCAGGCGCCGCGGAACTTGAACGCGCCCGCGCGCTGCAGGTTCTCGCATTTGAAATACAGTTCCGCGCCAGTCAATTCATCGAGCGAGCGCGAGCAAACTACCGGCGTACGGTGTGCGTGCGATGCGATGCGCATCGCCGCGGCTTCGATCGCGGAAGCATCAATCCCGGTGGCATCCAGCGGGGCTGAATGGGGACGATCGTTGACAGGCATCGCGCAATCCCCGGTGGTTGAATGCGGCACGATACACGCCCGCATGAGGTGCATGTTAGCCTGCCCTCAATGCCTTTGATTGCACGGCTTTCCGATGAACGACACTGCTGGGGATAAGCCGACTCTCTTCCTGCACGACTATCGCGCGTCGGCCTGGCGCATCGTCGACGTTGCACTCGAATTCGATCTCGATCCGGCCGAAACCCTTGTTGCCGCACGCCTGGTTGCCGAGCGCAACCCGGCGCAAGCAAGGGCCGACCTGCAGCTGGATCTGGAAGAACTGGACCTGCTCGAGGTCCGTATCGATGGCCGCGTACTCGATTGCCACGAATACGCGTGCTCGGCGAAGACGCTCACGATCCCGGGTCTGCGCGACCGCGCCGTCATCGAGACGCGCGTGCGCATCGCGCCTGAGCGCAACACGGCACTGCAGGGACTTTATCGCAGCGGCGCACCCGACAACGGCTTCCTGCTGACCCAATGCGAGGCCGAAGGGTTTAGATGCATCACGCCCTTCCTCGATCGCCCAGACGTGCTTGCGCGCTACAGCGTGACCTTGCGTGCGGACAAGCAACGCTTTCCACTCCTGCTCGCCAACGGCAACGCGGATGGAGCCGGCGATCTCGACGACGGCCGCCATTGGGCGTGCTTTGTCGATCCGCACCCGAAACCGAGCTATTTGTTCGCACTCGTCGCGGGCAAGCTCGAACGCATCGAAGACACGTTCGTCACGAGCGAGGGCCGGCGCGTAGGCTTGTATATCCATGCCGAAGCGGACGCGATCGGCCGCTGCGGTTGGGCCATGCAATGCCTGAAGATTGCGATGCGCTGGGACGAGGAGCGTTACGGGCGCTGCTACGACCTCGACGTATTCCATATCGTTGCCACGCACGACTTCACCATGGGCGCGATGGAGAACAAGGGCCTCAATATCTTCAATGCGAAGTACCTCCTCGCCGACCCCGAGCATGCGACCGACGATGGCTTTCGGCATGTGCTTGCCGTCGTCGGCCACGAATATTTCCACAACTGGAGCGGCAACCGTGTCACCTGCCGCGACTGGTTCCAGCTGAGCCTCAAGGAAGGCCTGACCGTCTATCGAGAACAGGAATTTGAATCGGACCTCGCCTCGCGCACGTTGCGCCGCATCGAGGACGTTCGCGGTCTCTGGCGCGCTCAGTTCAGCGAGGACGCCGGGCCGCTCGCGCATGCAGTGCGCCCGGACCGATACGACGAGATCAACAATTTCTACACGGCGACCGTGTACGAGAAAGGCGCCGAGATCGTGCGCATGCTCAGCGTCGTTCTCGGACGCGATGGATTCCGCAGCGGCCTTGATCTCTATTTCGAGCGTCACGACGGCAGCGCAGCCACGGTCGAGGATTTTCTCGCCGCTCTCGGCGATGCGAATAGCCTCGATCTCAGTGAGTGGTTGGCGTGGTACGCGCAGGCGGGCACGCCGGAACTTCGCAGTAACGGACGTTTCGATGCGCGCACGCGCAGTTTCGAACTGACCTTGGCGCAGAGGACGGCTCCGACGCCGGGCCAGCCGAGCAAACAGGCACTGCCAATACCCGTGGCGGTCGCATTGTTCGATGCCGATGGCAGGCCATTCCCGCTCGCACTCGATGGCGAAACCGGCGGCGAAGCACCGAAAGAACGCGTCCTGTTGCTGCGCGAAGACACCTCGACGTTTCGCTTCATCGGCATTGATTCGGCACCAGTCGTCTCGGTCCTTCGCGGCTATTCGGCGCCCGTGCGCTTGATTCAGAACGTCGACGCCAACGCACTTGCACTGCAGGCAGGTTACGACAGCGACGACTTCAATCGCTGGTTTGCCGCGGACGCACTCGCGCGGCACGTGTTCGCGCAGGCGTTGGATGAGGGAGCGCCGAACAAGCAAACGTTCGCGACCTGGACAGATTGTCTGGCCCGTGTCCTGTGCGATCCCACCGCCGACGCGGCGCTTGTGGCGGAAATGCTGAGCATCGCCGACGCCACCTCGCTCACTGAAGGATTGAAGGAGATCGACCCCGAAGCCGTGCATCAGGCGCGTGCGCGTATCGAAGCTGCGCTCGCAAAGGCTCTTGCCACGCCCTTGCTGGCGAAGTATCGCGATCTCTCCAGGATTCCTGCAACGGCGGAGGATCTAACTGCGCAAGCACGTCGCCGCTTGCGTAACATCGCCCTTGCGGCGCTGTGTCGGGCAGACGAGCGGCACCTTGGATTGGCTCGCACGCAGTATGCGGGCGCGCGCAACCTTACCGATCGCCTTGCTGCGCTCTCGGTGTTGGTGCATCAGCGAGCAGACGATGCGAAGGCCGCGCTCGACAAATTTTCGGAACGCTACGCGAACGATGCGCTGGTCCTCGACAAGTGGTTTGTTGTGCAGGCGACTGAAGCCGATCCGTGCGCGCTCACGCGGGTCGAGGTGCTGACGACACACGCTGCGTTTCGATGGAACAACCCGAACAACGTGTACTCCCTGCTCGGCGCTTTTGCGCACAGCAATCCACGCGCTTTCCATCGCGCCGATGGTGCGGGTTACCGTTTCGTCGCAGACGCGGTGATGAAACTCGACGCGATCACGCCACAGGTTGCAGCACGCCTGGCGACGGCGTTTGGTGCGTGGCGAAGCTACGAGCCGCTGCGCCGCGCGATGATGCATCACGAACTCGAGCGGCTCGCTGCGCGCCATGGCAATTCGCCAGACCTCACCGATATCGTTGCGCGCAGCCTGATGAGTTGAGGCGTGCCACTACGCGCGTCGAACGGACGTGCCGTAGAACCAAGAAACAAACCGTCTCTCCGCGGCCTAGACGTGCACTCATCGCACGCCGATGCTGGCACTTGCTCTTGCATTGCCAGCGTACCGGCCATCCATGGCCATCCCTAAAAAATGCTCCTGCATTTTTGGCATACCGGCCATCCATGGCCATAAAAAAGGCCGCGCATATAGCGCGGCCTCGGCCCCTGTTCCCGCCGGTTTCAAACTTTTTCAGGCTGGCAGTTTTGCCAGCGCTTCGTTGATTCGTGCGCAACGTGTTTCGAGTTGACCCTTCATGTCGTTGGCAGCGGGTTCGTTACGCGCGCTGTCGAGGGCCATCTCGAGGCGTCCCAATTCGATCATCAGATCGTGACGCAGAAAGAGTGGGTTGAAACTCATGTTGGCTGCCATATTGGTCATGATCGTCTACTCCCCGTGATTTGTGCTTCTGAACGCTGGTCTGAAACGTTCAGGCCGGCAATTTGCTCAACGCTTCATTGATTTTTGCGCAACGTGTTTCAAGCTGGCCCAGCGTGTCGTTCGCAGCCGATTCGTGGCGCGCACTGTCGATGGCCATCTCGAGGCGTCCCAATTCGATCATCAGATCGTGACGCAGAAAGAGTG
>JBDSNK010000328.1:0-3193 GCA_039915385.1 Dokdonella sp. | reverse complement strand
GCGATGGAACAGCTGCCCGAATACGCGGATCTCGGCCATGGCGAATACGGTGGGGAAGTCATTGCGCGCGAAGGCGGCCTCACGTTCGGCATCGATCCGGTCGGTGGCCAGAAGACCGGCTGGTTCTACGACCAGCGCGAGAACCGCGATCAGCTCGCGCGTTTCGTCAAGGGCAAGCGCGTGCTCGACATGTTCAGCTACCTCGGCGGCTGGGGCCTGCGCGCGGCGGCGTTTGGCGCGAGTGAAGTCGTGTGCGTGGATGCGTCGGCGGCAGCGGTCGAATCGATCGCGCGCAATGCGGAGCGCAACGGCCTTGCCGAACGCGTGGCCGCAGTTCGCGCGGATGCGTTCGATCATCTCAAGGCGCTGCGCGAGGCGCGCGAACATTTCGACGTCGTCATCCTCGATCCGCCCGCGTTTATCAAGCGCAAGAAGGATTTCAAGGAAGGCAGCCTCGCGTATCGGCGCATCAACGAACTGGGCATGCGCGTACTGGCGAAGGACGGCATCTTGGTGACGTGTTCGTGTTCGCACCATATGCCGCGTGCCGCACTCCTGGAAGGCGTGCAGCAGGGCGCGCGCCATCTCGACCGCCAGGTGCAGATGCTGATTGCGCTGCAGCAGGCACCGGATCATCCGGTGCATCCGGCGATTGCGGAGACGGATTACCTGAAGGGCTTCGTCTGTCGGGTGCTGCCAGCGTAGTTAGTTCGCGCCGAATCCGTCGCGGAAAACGGAGTCCGCTGGATACAACACGAAATCGATGCCTGTTCGGATTTCGCCCGCGCTCAGACCAATCGGCGTCGGCTGGAACGTTGCCGGGTTCTGGTCGCCATTCAGGCAGGGTTGCGCGTTGTAGAACGTGCAGGCATCGCCGAGGTGAGCCCCCACGAAATAGGTGCCGGGAATCCAGGCGGGCGTCGTGTATTGACCATTCGCGTCCGCATATACATACGACAACCCGTGCATGGCGGCGTCGTATACCACGAGTTGAGGCAGACTAATCAAATCCCCGCCGTTGATGTTGACATGCCCCGAAATTGACGCGCCGAGTTCGAGTGAGAAATTCACGTCGGAAAATACGTCGCCGCGCACCGGAGAGAACACCTGCGCTAGGGTCGTGCAATCCACGAAGGGGAGGCAGGGAATACCTGGATACACCTGATCGATGTAGGGACTGACATTCTCCGTGCCTACGTACAACCTTCCCTGGACTTTAGGCAGGTATAGCGCGTAGTTGCCAGTACCCGCGGCGGAAGCGGTGTCGGCCTGATAGCTGCCGCAATTTTGGCCCATCAATCCACATTGCGTCACGTGCAGTGGGATACCTCCGAGTGGCGAGCCGTTTGCCGCAGCACTGATGTGTCCGGTGACGACCGCAAACGGATGAACCGTAAAGTCGATGCCGCTGAGCGTGGCGGCCGCGCCGATCACCAAAGGCTGACCGGATGTCGGGAGCGGACAGTTTCCTGCGACGTCGCAGGCGAGGTTCGGATAGACCTGCTCATTGTCCGCGAACTGACTGCCAACGATGGCCCTCAGGTAGAAACTTCCATTCGGCAATCCGTGCACGACATAGGCGCCGCTGTCATCCGTGGTCGCCCCGATTCCAGCGAAGATGACGCCATTGGCGTCGTAGATTTCGAGCAATATCGATCGATTCGGCAAGACTGCGTTGGCATACCCGTCATGCAGTGTTCCGCGTATCGAGCCACCTGAGGCGAGGTCGAAATCCACCGACGTACGCGTCTCGCCATCGGCCAGGATGAGGGGCGTATAGCCCTGGTCGTCGGCAAGCGCGCCGTGGTCGACGTGGTCATGGCACTGCGCAATCGTGTTTGCCACGAGTGCGCCCGAGCACAGGCGATAGCTACCTCCAGGCAGGTCGTTGAATACATAGCCGCCATTGGCACCCACAACGGCGGTGATGCCGTGCTCGCATATCGGCGCATCCGATTGGATGCACGTCAGCAGTACATGGCGACCCGCCGCCGCGGACCCGTCTGCCGCATAGCGGACATGGCCGCTGATCGCCGCAGGCGTATGCATCGACAGGTTCAGCACGAACGATTGTGCCGTCATCGGATCGAAATAGACCGCGCTGTCTGCAAAGCCAGGCGCAGATGCCAGGACCCGGCACGAGGAATAAGGCGGATTGAATGTGCTGCAGCCGCCTGTCCAGTCGTAAGTACCGTCGGCTGCTGTAATCCGGCTGGCGATCTCGGAATAGCCGGCAAATATCAGGGGCTTGCCGATGGAGACAGTGACGCCCGGCAGGGGCGCGCCAGTGTCGCCACGGGTAATCGTGCCATGCACCGTCACTTCGGCATGAGCCGGTGTCATGCACACCAGCATGCTGAAGAAGGCGGCTACAGCAAAGCGGCCGCAAAGCGTTGTGGATGGCATACAAGATTCATCGGGCGGGATTCACCTATTGTATCGGGCGCTGGCTGCTTCGGGGCGGGAATGCGAAACTCCATGCTTGGTCGCCATATTCCGAAAGCGGCCGTTGTCATTTCGGAACTCCGCTCTTGCATTATTTCGTCGACATCAACCCGATAGCGATTTCACTCGGTCCCATCCAGGTGCACTGGTACGGGATCATGTACCTGCTCGGCTTCAGTACCGCGTGGTGGCTGGGTCAGCGCCGACGCGCAGCCGGCCGACTGGCGGTTTCGCGGGACCAGTTTTCCGATCTGATGTTCTACGGCATGCTTGGCGTGATCATCGGCGGTCGCGTCGGTTACATGCTGTTCTACAACACACCAGAACTGATTGCGCATCCGCTTAGCGTGTTCCGCGTGTGGGACGGCGGTATGTCGTTCCACGGCGGCCTGCTCGGCGTGCTCGCTGCGGGCCTTATCTGGACACGTCGCCAGCAGGTCAATTTCTTCGATGCAATCGATTTCATCGCGCCGCTGGTGCCAATTGGCCTGGGTCTGGGCCGCCTCGGCAACTTCATCAATGGCGAGCTGTGGGGACGTGTCAGCGATGTGCCTTGGGCGATGATTTTTCCGAGTGCGCTCGAAAGTCTCGGCAAGACGCGCGACGAGTTGCACGCAATGGCGATGGCCGGGCAATTGAACGATGCTGCGCGGCATCCGTCGCAGTTGTACGAATTTGCACTCGAAGGCGTCGTGCTGTTCGCGGTGCTGTGGTTTTACTCGCGCAAGCCGCGACCGCGCTATGCGGT
>JBDSNK010000221.1:0-11823 GCA_039915385.1 Dokdonella sp. | reverse complement strand
CTCGCGCACAACAACGTGGTCGAGGACAACTTCATCGGCGTGTCCGACGACGGCGTGGCCCTGGCCAATGCCAGCATGGGCGTGCGGCTGGACGTCGACAGCCACGACAACACGATCCGCACCAACTCGATCGCTCACAACACCGGTACCGGCGTACGGGTGATCAGCGGGCAGGGCAACACGATCCGCAAGAACAGCATTTTCCTCAACGGCTCCTACGGCATCGACCTTGCTGGTGGTGGCGTGACAGCCAACGACGACGACGGCAACCAGCCAGGCGCCGACTATGCCAACCGTGGGCAGAATTTTCCGGTCCTCACCAAGGCGATCGGATCCCTCCACGGCGGAATCATCTCCGCATCGCTGACGACGTTGCCGGGTGATTACACGATCGACTTCTATTCCAGTTCCAATTGCGACGGATCGGGCAACGGCGAGGGTGCGCGCTGGTTACGCGGCGTCTCGATCACCGTGCCTGCGGCAACGATCGGTGACCAAGGGGTCCGGAATTTCAGCGCCTCGTTCGCGTTGCCCGCTTCGCAAATGCTGTCGGCGACACCGGTCATCACGGCAACTGCCACCGACGCCGCCGGCAACACCTCTGAATTCTCGGCCTGCCATGACTATATGAATGACGTGATCTTCGCGGATGGATTCGACTGAATGCGATGACAAGGCTCAGGCGCAGGGTCATCATGCAGGATGTGCCTGAAGCCAGGACGCGCCGAGGCATCACCCATGCGTATCCTTGAGCAGGAAGGGTAGGGGTTCCGGATCTCGCGCCGGAACCCTTGCGAGCACAGCGGGCATCTTGGTCAAAATGGTCTGTTCACTCGCTGAGGTGCGTTGTTCAAGGCGGTGGATACGCTTCTTGAACGCTTTCATACGTCGAAGCCTGGCGCCGAGGAACCTTCTGGTCCCAGCGTGACCCAACTGGCGTCCAACTTGCTTTCCGGTGGAGACGGTGGAAGCAGGCTTGTTCGCGTTGCCTTACAGTAAGGCGCATATGTCGCCAGCCGCCGATCCCGAACAGCTCTTTGCGAGCATCTATGACGAGCTCAAGCGGCTTGCTCACGCACAGCTCGCGGATCGCGCGCCGCGCACGTTGTGCACGACTGCGCTGGTGCACGAGGCCTACATCAAACTCATTCGCGGTGACGCAGGGGTTCAGGATCGCCATCATTTCGTCAGCCTCGTTGTGCGTGCGATGCGCCAAATCCTGGCCGATGCAGCTCGTCGCAGGATGGCGGAAAAGCGCGGAGGCGATGGCGCCATGGTCACGCTGGATACCGGGCATCACGACGACCAGGCTGCCGCGAGTGTCGACGTTCTCGCTCTCGAACATGCTATCGACCAGTTGCGCGGCATGCACGAGCGCCTCGCTACTGTGGTCGAGATGCACTTCTACGGGGGACTTTCGTTCATCGAGGTCGCCGAGCTTATCGGCGTGACCGAGCGCACCGTGCAGCGTGACTGGAGCGCGGCGCGCGCACTGCTGGAGCAGCGCCTCGGAACGTCTCGATGACAGCTGACGAGGCAAATCCTTCCCGCGCGAACGAGGAAAGCCGTGGCGCGCGCGCGGCACTCCTGCTCCGCGACGCCCTCGATCTCGACACGGGCGCGCGGGCGAGTTTTCTCGATCGCGAGTGTGACGGCGACAAGGCATTGCGCGCGGAGCTGGACGGGTTGCTGGCGCGCGTCGCACGCCAGGTCGGCTCGTCGAGCGAGTTCCTGGATCAGCCGGCATTGGCACTTGCAGGGCGCCTTGTCGACGATGAGCCGAGCGCACGGACAGGCGACATGATCGCTGCCTTCCGCCTCGTCGCGTTGCTCGGCGAAGGTGGCATGGGTACGGTGTACCGCGCCGAGCGCGAGGGTGTGGATTTCACACAGACCGTGGCCCTCAAGATCATCCGGGCCGGAACTCCGAACGCGGCGCTGCGCGAACGTTTCCGGCGCGAGCGAGCGATCCTGGCGGGCCTCGATCACCATGGCATCGCGCGATTTGTCGATGGGGGCGTGACTGACCAGGGCGAGCTCTGGTTCGCGATGGCGTTGATCGAGGGCGACGCCATTACGCGTTACGCAAATCGGCAGGCGCTCGACGTCGCGCAACGCGTGGCCCTGCTTGCGTCGGTGTGCGACGCCGTCGCGGCTGCGCACCGCAGTCTGGTAGTACATCGCGACATCAAGCCTTCCAACATCGTCGTCGATGCAGCCGGTGCGCCGCACCTGCTCGATTTCGGTATCGCCAAACTGCTCGACGAATCGGTCAGCGATGCCACGGCTACCGACGCGCGCGCCATGACACCGCACTATGCCGCACCGGAACAGATCCGCGGCGAGGCAATCACCACGGCGACAGACGTGTACGCGCTGGGCGTGGTGCTGTTCGAATTGCTGACCGGACGCCGACCGTTCGGGTCCGGCAGTATCACTCCGTTCCAGGTACAGCGAGCCGTGCTCGAGGATCCGCGCCCATCGCTGGTCCAAGCGTCGGCGGCTGCGACAGACGCGGCGGATTCTGCGGTTGCCGCGCACGGCGCCCGTGCGCGACTGCTGCATGGCGACCTCGAGCATATTGTCGAACGCGCGATGGCGCGCGAGCCCGAACGTCGCTACGCGTCGGCCGCTGCGCTTGCCGAAGACCTGCGTCGGCATCTGGATGGACGGCCGATTCGTGCGCGGCCGGACACGCTCGGCTATCGCGTCAACAAGTTCGTGCAACGCCATCGGCTCGGCGTGGCGCTTGCCGCGCTGGCGGTGATCGCGCTGCTCGCAACCACTGCGGCGAGCGTCCTGCAGGCGAATCGCGCAGAACGCGAGTCGCGGCGCGCCAACCTGGCCGCGGAGACTGCGCGCAGCGAATCTGCGCGCGCACGCGAAGCTGCAGAGGTGGCGGAACAGCAGCGCGACGCGGCGCGAGATGAAACGCAGCGACAGGATGCGCTGCGCGAATACTTCGTCGCGGTGCTCAATCGCGCCAGTGATTACGGAAAATCCGTCACTCCGGAGCAGTTGACCGAGATCGTCGCCGACCCCCGCCTGGTCGGTGCCTACAAGGACCCGAACCTCCAGCGCGCACTCGACCTCGCGATCATCGACTTCTTCATGACCCGTGGCGAGTATCCGCGGGCCCTCGCGCTGCTCGATTCGCTGGAGCCGCACCTGGCGGATGCGCCCGGCCGCTATCGCGCGATGGCAGCGACCAATCGCGGTTTCGCTTCGGTGCGGACGGGCAAACTGGATGCTGCGGATGCGGCGCTCGTGAATGCAGAGAAGTCGATGAGCGCCGAGCAGCGTCGCGGCGGCGGGTTGCCGTCCCGGGTCGAGATGTTGCGCGGCCAGTTGCAGCGGGCGCGCGGCGAATTGACCGCAGCCGCGACCGCAGCGCGACGGTCGGCGGAACTCGCGATGGCGGCCACCGACGTCAGTGAGTTCGAGCGCGGCGCGATCGTAGGCAGCGCGGCCGTCGCGCTGCTGCAGCTCGGTGAACTCGATTCGGCCGAATCGTTCGCCGAGCAGGCCGAGCGTGTGTGGAAAGAAGCTGGCGTGACCGCGAACGTTTCCATGCGCAACGTGGCGACAGTGCGCACCAACGCCCTGTTCCTGCGCGGCGAGCTGCTCGCGGCCGTGGCAGGCATGCGCGCGATCAACGGCGACACCGGCTCTACTGAATCGATCCCGTCGCGCGCGGCACGCGACATTACCGAGGCCAAGGCCCTGGCGCTTCTCGCGCGTCCCGATCAGGCAGTTGCGAAGGTGGATGCTGCGGTCGGGAAGATGTGCAGCGCGGTCGGCAGAGAAAGCCTCGATTGCTTGCGCGTGCGACTGAGCTCGATCGACACCTTGTACATTGCAGGGCAGATCGCGCGTGCACGTTCCGAACTCGGCTCCATCCAGCCAGCGATCGCCAAGCAGCCTCCGCTCCTGGCAGCTGCCAACTCGTTCGCCGCATTGCTGGATTTCCTGCTGGCGCCGGATGACACCACGCTCGCCCGCGCAATCGCTGTAGCGACGGACTCCGCGAAGGCAGGTGCGCTTCCCCGCCGCAACGCCGTACGCGCCCTGCTCGTGCTCGCCGAGACGATCGATGCGCGGGGCAACCATGGCTACGCTGAAACACTCGCTCGCGCGGCAATCAACCTCGCAAGTGAGGCGATTGACGGCACCGGCATGGATTCGAGCCTGCTCTCGCTTTGGCGCGCGCGGCTTGCTGGTAAGTCCTCCCCTCCCGACGCACTCGCAAATTTGGCCGCAGCCCTGGGCAAAACCCACCCTTGGCTGCTCGCCCACAACCCACCCTGATATCTCAACCTGGAGCGCCCTGGCTGCGAACGCCCCGGTGGCAGTCAAGCAATCGGCCCGTCACTCGAATCCGTTCCTGAAAATGTTCTCAGTCGGCGCGATGCGCGCAACGTGGATGCTGTAGGCATTCGTATCGCCCGCACGGTAGCTTCCCCCCAACAGCACACGCCCTGCCGAATCGATGGCTGGCTGCGCCGGCAAGTGGCCCGGATTGGAGCCCTGATCGTAAATAAAGTAGCTACTGTCGGGACTAGCCCCGCCCCAGTTGGGGGTGGCGACGAGATCGCTGTCCATGCCCTGCGCGAAAAACAGCAGGTCTCCGCTGACTCCAGTCAGGACGATACTGCTGGTCGCATTGGTCTCATCCACCCAACGCACCCCGCCAACGTGATACGGCGCAGCGAAGCCGCCGTCGCGCAGACCCTCGTTGACGTAGTCGCCATTCGCATCCAACGTCTGCACGAACATTTCGTTGGTGAATGTGGGCGATGGTCCGAGGCGAGTCCCCGCGTACACCCATTTCCTGGTGCTCAAATTGACGCTGGCGGATACGAGTATGTCACTGGTGTCTGATTGATTCCCGAAGTAGATCACCCTGCGACCGCTGTTGATGCTCGGGTAAGTTCCCTGATACGTGCACGCGCCAGGGCAAAATCCGCTGCGGTAACTCCCGGAACTGAGCAGTTGAGCAAAGGCCAGTCGACCGACGCCGTTGTCCGACGCGTTGCCCGCGATGTAGATGGTGGTGGTGGTGGCCTTGACCGCTACAGCTTGATCGGAGTTGCTCGGCGACAAGTCGAAAGGAATCGTCCGCTTGCCGGTTCCCATGAAAGACGGATCCAGCGATCCATCAACGTTCAGTCGAGCGATTCCGAAATCCGTGTCGGTGGCGGAACGCTGAACTTCACCGACGACCACGACCTTGTCATAAGGATCAATGGAGACACCGTAGGCAAAGTCCTGATTGGCTCCACCCGCATTGAAATCGATGGTTTGAACGCCGTTGCTGCCAAACGTGTTGTCGGGTTGCCCGTTGGACAAGAGACGCACGACCTTGAAGTCAATGGCAGTTCCAAACTGTTCCGAGCCCACGACGACGATGCGCCCCTGACTGTCGATGTCCGCAGCCTTGATCATCACCGGATCGAATATTCCTCCGCCCGAGCGTTTGGAAAATGTCGCCTGTCCGTTCGTCGGAACCAGCAGTGCTCCGGTCATGGCGCCAGCGGCATTGAAGGGCAAGAGCGCGAGACAGTGTCGGCCGGCGGGGCAAATATCACCGTCATAGAACGCGACCGCAACCGACGTGCCGTTGGGGCGCTGCAGATGCGCGAGCAACCGAAAGTCGGATCCGACGATACTTGCGTTGTAGCGGCCGGCGGTGGAAAAGCCGGGATCAAGACCATACAGCGCCGCGTTTGCCGGACCAAGGGCCGCCAGCAGCGCAAGCGCCGCGAAGCGCGTCATAACTTTCATTGAATCTCTCCAGGAACCGCCGGAATGGCTGCTTACGTGGGCGGTTACGCGGAACAGCGTGCCAACCCGACATGAGCGCGGAAACATGCGCGGGCGCTCCATTCTGGGCGGTGCGGAAATGAGCGCGGCGGAGCATCCTTCGCCTGCGCAGCTAGGAAGCTTGAGCGCGTCCGCCAGGGCGGGGCAACCGGTGGCCACGCTCCGCGCGCCCGATCATCGCACTGGCCGAGTGGGCGCCGAGGGGTTTGGGTGGACCGAGATGCCTAGTGCTTGCAACCTGCCCCTCGGCACTTCCATGCATGGCGCAGCGGGTCCTGCCGGCGTAAAACTCGATGGCGCATGCGTGGCGTGGGCGGCATGGAAGGTGGCGCGAGCGATGCGCTGGTCCGTCAAAACGCGACGAGTTCAACGCGTCGGTTTTTCGTGCGACCCGCCTCGTCGGCGTTGCTTGCGATCGGCGCTGCGAACGATGCTCCGAAACTCGACAAGCGCGCTGAGGACGCGCCGTATTGCGCGACGAGCGCAGCTACGACCGCCTTGGCACGTCGCTGCGAAAGGTCCAGATTCGAGTCGAACGGACCCACGGTGTCGGTGTGCCCGACGACCAGAAGTCTGAGCGCGGTGTCGCCCGCCAGCAGCTTGCCGATCTCGACGAGCGCGGCAGCCGAATCCGGCTTGAGATCCGCCTTGCCGGTATCGAACAGAATTCCGTAAAGCGACACGCTGCCGTTTTTGCGAATCTGCGCTGACATCGCCTCGGACTTCACCGTGACCATGCGCGATGCCATGGCCTTTGGCTCGACGATGTCGATGCGCACGCCAACCCGTCCGACCGGGACCGTGTAGCCGTCCGCGCCGGAAACGTTTGCGTTCATGCCGGCATAGATCGTGAACGTGAGATCGCCGCCGTCCTGTTTGACCTGATACGCTGCGTAACGGAATTCGGGGTTCCAGCTCATCCAGCGCGATGCGCCTGGAATGTCGCCGTAGACGCCCGACATGAACTGGTTGATGCCGCTGTCCAGTTCATGGCGACTGTCGGCATTGGTACCCTCAAACAAGACGGCCACCTCACCGAGGTTGTCGAGTTCGGCCTTGTACGCACGCATCGCTTCGAGGGGCGACACATCCTGCGGCATTACATAGGCGATGGTGGTGCGCGGTCCTTCGACCATCAGTGTCTTCGGTTTTCCCTCGAGCGCCGATCCCAGTGCGACGACCAGTTCGCCGAAGGCTTTCTTCTCGTAGAAGCGAATGCTTGAGCCTTGCACGCGCTGGATCAACGCGTGATCGGCACTGCCTTTGAGGTCGGTGCCATCGGGCAAATCAGAAGCATCAGTTGCCAAGGCGAGCGACGTCGAGGCTGCGAGTGCGATGGCGATAAATAGCGAAAAGAAGCTGCGTGCGTACATCGATATTCCTTCGGATGGCCAAGTTCGTCCTTGGTTACGCAATTGGCAGGCAAAACACGACATCGGCGTTCTGGCCGGGCCGCGCGACCAGCGCAAGAGGCATGGGTTTCCGCAATCTGGACAAGGAATGTGTCATGCATCATTCACGACTTTGTGCGCTGCTGATTGACTGCAACACGTCAGATCTTGATGGCGCGGCCCGCTTCTGGGCAGGGGCATTGGGCCGGCCGCTCGATCCTGACCACCCCGGTACTCGCGGAAACTACCGCATGCTTGAGACACTGGCGGACGAACCCATTGTTCAAATTCAGAAGGTCTCTCACGAGAGTCGGGTCCACGTCGACATTGAGATCGATGACATTCTGGCTGAGGTGGCTCGACTGGAGAAGTTGGGCGCCAGCGTGATCGATCGGCTGGAGCGCTGGGTGGTGATGCAGGCGCCGACCGGGCAACGATTCTGCGTCGTGCGTGTGCAACGCCCCGGGTTTGCGAAGAACGCGAATCGTTGGGATCAGGCCGATGGAGAAAACTTCACCGATGTCGCCAATGTACGCTAGCCAGATGTCGCAGGCTTGCGATTGAACACCGCCAGTTGCGCGGCGAAAGCGCGCTTGAAAGCGGGCCGCGCTTCACCGCGTGCGACATAGGCGGCGAGGTTCGGACGCTCGTCGAGCATTCCCGACGATTTCAGCCTGAGCAGCACGCCAACCATCATGAGGTCGCCCGCGCTGAACGCGCCATCGAGCCAGTCTGCATCGCCCAGGCGAGTGGAGAGGTCGGTCAATCGGTCACGGATACGATCCTTCACGAGCGGCAGGCGCTGCTCGGACCAGGGCTTGTCGCCCTCCAGGAATTTCGCAGTCTGAAGATCCAGGATAGGCGGCTCGACGGTGTTGAGCGCGGCAAACATCCACGCAATCGCGCGCGCGCGCGCATTCGCATCGTTCGACAGCAGGCCTGCTCGGGACTGTGCGATATGGAACACGATGGCGCCCGACTCGAACAACACGAGATCGCCTTCTTCATAGGTGGGAATCTGACCGAACGGGTGAAGCGCTCGATGCGCGGGTTCCTTCATCGCACGGAACGAGACCAGACGAACGTCGTAAGGCTGGCCTACTTCCTCAAGCGCCCAGCGCACACGCATATCGCGCGCGAGTCCCTTGCCGCGATCGGGCGATGATTCAAAGGCGGTGATGGTGGGGGTCATTGGAGGGCTTCTGCTGAATGCATGACAACAATCGCATCACGTGATGGATCTCGAAAACGAAAGCAGGGGTAGGAGAGTACTTGTCGAAAGGTCGTTCCGACCCTTGCCGCGCTGCGGAGGCTGACCATTGCGATCGTCAGCCGCGCCGGGCGGCTTCAATGGCGGCGATGTCGATCTTCGTCATTTCCATCATCGCGTCGAACGCGCGCTTGGCGGCTTTGGGATCGGGGTCGGTGATCGCGGCCGTCAGCGCGCGCGGCGTGATCTGCCACGACAGACCCCATCGGTCCTTGCACCAGCCGCATTCGCTGGCCTTGCCGCCGTTGTCGATGATTGCGTTCCACAGGCGATCGGTTTCGGCCTGATCGTCGGTGGCTACCTGAAACGAGAACGCTTCGTCGTGCTCGAACGCCGGCCCGCCATTCAAGCCCAGGCACGGTATGCCCATCACCGTGAACTCGACCGTCAGGACATCGCCCTGCTTGCCTGCCGGATAATCTCCCGGCGCGTGATGGACGGCAACGACTGCGCTGTCCGGAAACGTGCTGGCGTAAAACGTTGCAGCGTCCAGCGCGGTGCCGTTGTACCAAAGGCAAATCGTGTTCTTGCTGACCATATGGGTTCTCCTGATTGGGGTGGTAAGAGTACCCCTCACTCTCTTCGACGAATGACGGTCGCACAAATCGACACCTGAAAAAATGTGCGACAGCAGGATGGAGGAAGTAGATCTCACCGTGGCACCATGATTGCTGAACTTCCCCATTGACCAGCGCCGTGGTCTCCGCACTCAGAGAGCTTCATTCATGTCATCACGCTCCACTGCAGGTCCAGTTGCGTTTGCGGTCGGCATGCTGTTGATCAGCATGGTCTCGTACCAGTGCGGTGCGTCGTTGGCCAAGCACCTCTTTCCGCAAGTGGGTGCGCTCGGTGCGACGGCGTATCGGCTTGGCTTCAGCGCGCTGATCCTGCTGCTGTGGCGACGCCCCTGGCGCACGTGGGGTGGGCGGCGCGATTGGCGCGTCGTCTGTGGCTATGGCCTCGCGATGGGCGCGATGAACATGGTGTTCTACCTGTCGCTGCGCACGATTCCGCTGGGCATCGCGGTGGCGCTGGAATTCACCGGGCCGCTCGCGCTGGCACTGGTCGGCTCGCGCCGGTTGATCGACTTCGTCTGGATTGCATTGGTCGTGGGTGGACTTGTGCTGTTGCTGCCGCTGCGCGGGCAGATGCAGACGCTTGATCCGATCGGTGTGATGTACGCGCTGGCGGCTGGCGCGGGTTGGGCGTTGTACATCGTGCTGGGGAAGAAGGCGGGAGCCGCGTGGGGCGGTGACGCCGTGACGCTGGGCACATCGGTCGGTGCACTGTTGGCGATCCCGTTCGGTATTGCAACTGCCGGCAGCGCGCTGCTGTCGCTGGATCTGTTGCCATATGCGCTGGGCGTGGCGCTGCTCAGCTCGGCACTGCCGTATTCGCTGGAGATGCTCGCGATGACGCGCTTGCCCGCGCGCACGTTCAGCACCTTGCTGAGCCTGGAGCCAGCCGTTGCAGCGCTGGCCGGTGTCGCATTGCTCGGGGAGCAGCTCAGCCTGCTGCAGTGGCTGGCCATCGCGACAATCATCGTTGCGGCGGCGGGCACTGCCTTGAGCGTCCGCCGTCCCGTGCTGACGGAGCCGTTGGCGAACTGAGTTGATGACGTCAGGTGGAGGAGACTGGCTTGACAGACACTTCCACCAACGCGCGAAGAGTGGGTCCGCGCGTTCGCTGATCGCAGCCGCTGGATAGTCAGTCGCGACAACTCGACCACGGGATGGTCCCTTTCCGCATCCAGCAGCATGCGTCCTGGCTGCCGCAGCGTTGTAGTGGATGGCACCAGGAGCGAACAATCGCTCGACGGACCGAAACGGCATCCATGCGTCGACAACCGCGAGCAGCATCGCGCCGCTGGCGCTTCCCAGCACCGCGATTTTCAAGGTGCCGAATGCGAATCGACGATCGTTGGCGAGGCAACCTGCCAGCACATACGCGGCGACCGACCGTCCGAGCGCCCGTGCGTGCGAACGCATGTGCCAGCCATCCGTCAGCAGCGCCTCGAAGGGCGCGGGCGCGACGCAGATGAGCTTGCCCCCGTCGTTGCTGTGTTGAGGCGCAAATTCAAATGAAACTGCCCGAACTGCCGGCTACGGGCGCTGCCAGGGGCCATAGGTGCAGGAATAATGCCCCGCACGAGCTGTGCGAAATCAGCGAGATTGTCATGCCTTGACTCTGGACCCGAGTCAAGGGTTTACCCTGTGCCTCTGATCCCCTGCGAGACACGCCATGACTGGCTTCACGATCGGCGAAATCGCCAAACGCGCCGGTGTCGGTATCGACACCGTGCGCTATTACGAACGCAGCGACTTGTTGCCGCCGCCCACGCGGCGTGCTTCGGGCTATCGGGAATACGAAGCCTCGGATGTACGACGCCTCCGTTTCATCCGACGCGCCAAGGAAATCGGTTTCTCGCTTGATGAAATCCGCGATTTGCTTGCGCTCTCATCCGACGGCGAACGGGGAGTAGAAGGCATCAAGTCTCGCGCTGAGGCGCGTCTCGTGGACGTCGAATCGCGGATCGCCGAATTGCAGCGCGTTCGTCGTGGATTGAAAGCGCTTGTCGCGGCATGTCCAGGGCACGGTCCCTTGGAGAAGTGCCCCATTCTGGCCGCCCTCACCAAGGACGACCCGTCATGAGCATCCACACCGATCACAATCGTTCGCGCGAAATTTCTGCGATGAGTCCGGCTGATGTCGCGGGCACGCCCATGGCCGGTTCCTCCGGCGCCTCGAAGCGCTCCCAGGCCCAGGACGTGCACGACCCGTCGGGCGGCGCTCAAGGCCCGCACGTGGATACAACATCGCCAGACAACACGGTGCTGGATCCCGTCTGCGGCATGCACGTTGATCCGCACACGACGCAGCACCGCGCCGATCACGCTGGTCATCCGTATTATTTTTGCTCGGCGCGCTGTCAGGAAAAATTCGCTGCCGATCCGGACCGCTACCTGAGCGCGGCGATCGCCGCTGCCCCCGTAGTCGAGGGCACGATCTACACGTGTCCGATGCACCCCGAGGTCCAACAAGTCGGTCCGGGCAGTTGCCCGAAATGCGGCATGGCGCTGGAGCCGATGCTGCCGACGGCGGACAGCGACGACACCGAGTTGCGCACGGTGCGTCGCAAATTCTTCATCTCGGCCGTTCTAGCGTTGCCGCTATTGCTGGTCGCCATGGTTCCGCATTTTTTCGCAGTGCATATGAGTGAGCCGACGGCTCATGTTCTGCGCTGGGTCGAACTGGTCCTGTCGACGCCGTTGGTGCTGTGGGCGGGCGCGTCGTTCTACGTCCGCGGCTGGAAAGGTGCGGTAGCGGGCTCACCGAATA
>JBDSNK010000174.1:0-5267 GCA_039915385.1 Dokdonella sp. | reverse complement strand
TCGGCATCTACCTCGACAACGGCCGCTTCATCCATTCGCCGTCGACCGGCAAGAGCGTCAGCATCAGCAATCTCGACGAGACGTATTGGGCCAAGCGCTTCGCCGGCGCCAAGCGCCCGAACGGCCTCTCCTGATCTCTCAGGGCAGCTGAAGTACCGAATCCGGACAGGCACAGCTGTTTCGGTAGGAGTGGCTTCAGCCACGATGCTTTTGATCGTGATGGAATCGCGGAGTTGCCAGGGGCGCCCCTTACGCGACCTCACTGTGGATTTCCACAGCCGCCCGCCGACCGTGTCATGGATCATCCCATCCGGAGCATCCGAATGAACATGCGCCAGCTCGGCAAGTCCGGCATTCATGTCGCGCCACTCGCGCTGGGCGGTAACGTGTTCGGCTGGAACGTCGATGAAGCGACTTCGTTCGCGGTGCTGGATGCGTTCGTTGACGCCGGTCTCGACCTCATCGACACTGCCGATGTCTATTCGGCGTGGGCGCCTGGCAACCAGGGCGGTGAGTCCGAGACGATCATCGGCAAGTGGCTCGCGCAAAGCGGCAAACGCGACCAGGTCGTGATCTCGACCAAGGTCGCGAAGTGGGCAACACACAAGGGCCTTGCGCCGTCGACGATCCAGGCCGCTGCCGAAGAATCGCTGCGCCGCCTGCAGGTCGAAACGATCGATGTGTATTTCGCGCACGAGGACGACGCGTCAGTTCCGCTGGCCGATACGCTGGGTGCGTTCGCGCGCCTGATCGAACAAGGCAAAGTCCGCGCGATCGGGGCGTCGAATTACAGCGCGGCGCGTTTGGCCGAAGCGCTGGACGTGAGCGCGAAAGCCGGCCTGCCTCGCTATGAAGTGCTGCAACCCGAATACAACCTGGCCTCGCGCAAAGGCTACGAAGCTGAGCTCGAACCGCTGGTGCGTGAGCAGCAGGTCGGCGTGATCAGCTACTACTCGCTCGCCAGCGGATTTCTGTCCGGCAAGTACCGCAACGAAGGTGATCTGGGCAAGAGTTCTACGCGCGCCGCCGCAGTCGGCAAGTACCTCAACGGTCGCGGTCTGCGCGTGCTGGCTGCACTCGACGATGTCGCGCGCCGGCACACGGCAACGCCCGCGCAGATCGCACTCGCGTGGCTGATGGCGCGCGACGGAATCAGCGCGCCGATCGCGAGCGCGACCAGCGTGGAGCAAGTCGAAGATATCGCCGGTGCAACGCGGGTGAATCTGTCGGCAGAAGACATCGAACGCCTGGATCTGGTCAGCGCCTGAGATTGCACGCGCGGATTCACCCGAAGGTCTTCCGACCGACGAAACGATAGTACGGTACGCGCCCGAACGGCAGGTACGGCACAGGCGCGCGCGCTTCGACGATGGCGTGTTCGGACAATAGTCGACGCAACATCGGGAGATGGTCCGCGCTCAGACGCACACCGTCGTGCGCGAACCAGGCCGGCCAGAATCGGCGCGCGAGTGCACCGTGTCGCCCGCCGTTCACCGCACCTTGTAATACCTGCGGAACATGGAAATCGACCACTCCGAGCACGCCGCCGGGCTTCAGTATCGCGATCGCATTCGCGATCGTCGCGCGCCAGTCGGGAATCATCGTCAGCGCGTATGAAAGGATCACGGCATCCACGGGTTGATCCGGCTGCCAGGTCGTCGCATCCGCCTCGACCGTGCGCATTTGCGGGATGCGCACCGCTCGCTCACGCGCCTGTGCAAGCAAGGACGCGCACAAATCCACGATCGTGATCGATTCGATCTGCGCCAGGCGCTCGCCGAAGAATTCCGCGTTGCGGCCGGTGCCTCCGCCGAGTTCGACGACCCGTGCCTGCGGTGGCAGATGGAGACTGTCGATCAGTTCCGCGCGCCCCTGCAGCAAGCGCTCGCGGAAGCGGTCGTAGTGCGCGGACTGCACGCCATAGAAAGCACCGAGCGCCTGCGCATGCGAAGACGCGCGCGGCATCCCGCGCGCAAGACGCGCCAGCACAGCGATATCTCCGCGCAAGGCATCAAGCCGGGACATCGGCGATCACGAAACCGGCATAGGTATGCACGCGGTCGCGCGCCTGCAGGGCGTCGGCGACGTCGTCCATGAAGCGGAACGCAACACGTAGCGGCATGCGCTGCGGACCAATGCGGATTTCATCGAGGTAGGCCGGCTGCGCGTGCGCGCTGCGCAGCAGGATGCGCGCGCCCGACGTGGCACGCAGGCGGATCGCTTCCCATTCTTCGACCAGGGCCTGCGGATGATAGGAACTCATCCAGTCCATGTGGTCGAGCAGGACGAAGCGCGAGATCGGCTCGTCGTGCAATTGGAGGAACTGCGTGACCGTCGTCGTGTGCCATTCGACGCAATCGACGAGGCCGCCCTTGAGGCGCGCGAAGTTGTCTTCCTTGAGGTACTCCGGACAGCAATCACGCCGGTAGCGACCGGTCATGTAGACGTGCCAGAAATAGTTGTCGGCGAGTGGCAGCTGGCAAAACACGTATTGCACCGCGCTGCGGATGAAGCCGGATACACCGTCTGCATGTTGCGCCTCGACCAGACGACGCTGCGGGTACGGCACGCCGAGCAGGCTCATCACGAACTGACGCGAGATCACCCAGTTGACGGGCTTGCTCCACAGATGCGGCGCGACGCGCGCGTCGTAGATCGCCTGCTGCTCGTCCACATCACGCGCCTGGAACAGATCGGCGATTGCCGAGCGCAGCTGCGGCCGCGTCGCGAAGTAGGCGCGTACGCCGCGTGCGACCAGGCCAGAGAGGCCATGGAAATAGAAACTGCCGCGACCGCTGGTGAACCAGTCGCTGCGTTTGTCCCACCAGGCGCGAGCGAATTCCGATAGTTCCGCGCGCAGTCGTGCCCGATACAACTCGGCAAAATTCGCGTGATAGCCCTCGCCGAAAATTGCGAAGTAGTCGTCGAACTCGAGCGTGCGGATGCCGGCAACTTTGAGTTCGAGCAATGCGGTCTGGCGCGGATTGGCGTCGACTGCATGGATGCGTCGCGGCGCCTGCAACGCGTAATCGAGCGCGTTGCAACCCGCACTGGTGATAACGAGCACCGTGTCTTCCGGCGTCAGCGCAAGCGCGTGGCGATCGACGGCGGGATCTTCCCAGCAGGTGTTGTAGACGAGGCTTCGCGAAGTGATCGCGTTGAAAATCTTCTGGTCGAGCTTGTCACGCAGGTTCGGGATCGACATCGGATGGGCCGCTGATTTTTCGTCTGCGCACGCTAGCCGGGCGATGTGACAGTCGTACGTTCGAGCAAGCGGACGGCCCGCGCGCCTGCGCATGCGTGCTGGAAATTCCGCGAGCTGTCACCGCACTGCAACCGCAACGCAACGCCATCGCGACCTGCGCATCCCATCCTTGGGCGGAATCTCTCGAGGATGCGCGATGAAGCGACTGTCATTCCGCAGTGTGTTCATTTCGGATGTGCATCTTGGCCTCGCCGATTGCCAGGCGACCTACCTGCTCGATTTCCTGCGTTCGATGCAATGCGAGCGCCTGTATCTGGTCGGCGACATCATCGATCTGGAGAACATGGTCAAGCGTCCGTGGTGGCATGCCAGCCATACCGCGGTCGTCGGCGAGCTCCTCGCGATCGCAGCGCGTGGCACCCAGGTCACCTACATTCCAGGCAACCACGATGCGCCGATGCGTCGACTTGCCGGGCAGCGCATCGCGGGCATCGAGATCGCGCTCGAGGCCGAGCATATCGGCGCCGACGGCCGTCGCTACCGCGTAAGCCACGGCGACGAATTCGACAGCGCGAGCGCCGCACCCGCGTGGCTGCTGAAACTTGGCGACGTGCTGCAGGGTTTTATCTGCGCGATGAACCGACGCTGCAACGCGCTGCTGCGCCGCTGCGGCATGCACTACCGGCCGCTATCGATCCAGCTGAAAACCCGCATCGGCACGGCGTTGCGCTTCATCCGCGATTTTGAGCGGCGCGTCGCCGACGGCGCGCGTACGGATGGTTACGACGGGCATATCTGCGGGCATATCCACTACGCGCGCATGCACGACGACGACGGCGTGCTCTACCTCAACGACGGCGACTGGGTCGAGCATTGCACGACCCTGGTGGAACATTCCGATGGCGCGCTCGAGCTGCTGCACTGGACCGAGCAACGCCTGACGCTCGCTCGATGCGAGAGTCAGGCACAACAAGCGCTGCCGCTCGCCGCTGCGGCTTGAGGACCGCAGCGACCCTTTCATGTTCAGCCTTGCTACCTAGCCGAACGGTGGCAATTCGTAGACGTCGACCTGAATCGTCCCCGTCGCTGTTCCACCATGGCCATCGGACACCGTGTATTCGAAATAGTCGTGGCCGAACCAGCCGTGGATGGACTGATACGTCACCGTATTGTCCGCGTTGAGCGTCACGATATTCGTCGGGATCGGTCCGTCGTGATTGATCGACGTCACGGTCAGGACGTCGCCATCGGGGTCCGACGTGGCCTGCAGCACCGGGATATCAATACTGTCGCCTTTGAGAACGCGCACCGACAATGAACCTGCAACGGGTGGATGATTCGGCGTCGACACCGTGATGTGCACGGTTGCGGTCGCGCTGCCGCCGTGGCCATCGCTGATGGAGTAAGTGAAGCTGTCCGGCCCTAGATAGTCGGGCGCTGGCGTATAGGTAACGCCGCTGCCGGTCGAGGCAGCGCTGCCGTGCGCAGGCTGTGAAACCGTGGTGACCGTCAAAGTATCGCCATCCGGATCACTGTCGTTGACCAGCACTGCGACCGGATTCGCGGTCGAGTTCTCGCCGACGCTGACATTGTCGTCCTGCGCCACCGGCGGATGATTCGCGTACTGCTTGGGTCCAAGCGTCGTCGTGCTCGTCGACTTCTCGAAGCGATACACATCCACGGTGCGCTTGTGCTCAGCCGGATTGCGCAACGCGCGCTCGATCCATGCTGGCGGCGCCTTGACCGGTTCCTTGACCCACTCGATACCCGGCTTGGCCGGCTCCGGCGTTGGCGGTGTCGCCGTGGTTTCCTCGATGCTGAGGAACTCGATATCGACGCGACGGTTCTTCTGCCGGTTTGCGCGCGTGTCGTTCGGATAGCTGGGATTGAGCTCGCCGGCGCCGTGCGTGTCGATCTGGTCCGCATCAATGCCGTGCGCCGCCAGATAACGCTTCGCACTCGCGGCGCGGCGTTCGGACAGTTTCTGGTTGTACGCGACTGTGCCGACCGAATCGGTATGGCCGATCAAATTGACGCGACTGACTCGGCTCGCCGATTTCAG
>JBDSNK010000173.1:0-5992 GCA_039915385.1 Dokdonella sp. | reverse complement strand
CCGTTCCTCCTGGTTGCCGGCACGCTCGCGTACTGGCTCAAGGAAAACGACATCGTGCTGAAGGACATCACGATGATCGCCAGCGCCGGCATGACCTATGCGTTGAAATTTCTGTGGGCGCCTTTGCTGGATCATTGGCAGCTGCCGGGATTCGCGCGTCTGGGTCGGCGTCGCGGCTGGTTGCTTCTGGCGCAACTGGGCGTGGTGGCAGGATTGGTCGCCATGGCGGCATTGACGCCCAAGCATCTGCCTCTATTTGTCGGCGCAACGCTTGCGGTCGCGTTCTTCGGCGCAACCCAGGACATCGCGGTGGATGCCTATCGCATCGAGATAGCCCCGGTCGAGGCGCAGGGTGCTCTGGTCGCTACCTATTCGCTGGGATATCGCATTGCGTTGATCCTCGCGGGCGCCTTGGCCCTGATCCTCGCCGATCACATTGCCTGGAGCTGGATTTATGTGCTGATGGCGGCAGCGATGGCCGTGCCGATCGCAGCGAACCTCGCAGCACGCGAGCCCGACGTGCATCGAGCGCAGCCGGCGAAGTGGAGCGATGCGATGCGCCACGCGATCATCGATCCGTTCGCGGATTTTGTCCGCCGCTACGGTTGGCAATTGGCGGGCGTGACCTTGCTCTTCATCCTGCTGTTCAAGATTCCGGAGCAGGCGACGATCGGCGGCATCATGAGTCCGTTCTATCGCGACATGGGTTTTTCAAAGACGGAGATCGGAACGATCACGAAGATATACGGAATCTGGATCGGCATTGCCGGCGTATTTTTCGGGGGTGCCGCGGTCGCGCGCTGGGGCGCCTGGCGTTCACTGTGCACGGCGATTGTATTGTGTGGCAGCAGTAACCTTCTGTATCTATGCTTGATTGCGCATCCGGGCAATCTGGTTGTGCTGACCGCGGTTATCTCCTGCGAAAATCTCACGCTCGGATTTCTAGGCCCCCCGACCGTGGCATTCCTGTCCTCGCTGGTGAACCGCCAGCACACGGCGACGCAATACGCGCTGCTCAGCTCGCTGGTCAACTTGCCGGGGAAGGTGCTCGGCTTCTTCGCTGGCGGGATTGCGGCGGCAACGGGCTATTCCACGTATTTCATCATAACTACGCTCGCCATCCTCCCGGCGACGATGCTGTTTATCTATCTGTGGCCACGCTTCGCGCGCGACGGAAGGGCGGTATCCGACCGTGACTAGTGCGGGGTCGCTCGTGCCACAATTGCAGGCTTCAAGCTTGTCGGGCCGCGCCATGGACATCGTGATTCGAAACATCGACGACGCCATCACCGAGCGGCTCGACCAGATTGCCAACGACTTGGCCTGGACCATCGACGAAGTGGCCATGCACGCGCTGCGTTATGGGCTTGGCCTTGGCGGCCAAAGTCTGGTCAGTCGTGAACGGCGCGATATCGCGCGCTTGCGCGGCGTCTGGAACTCGGATGAAACGGCGATGTTCGATGACGCTTTGACTGCCTTCGAGCATATCGACGGGCGGCCGCTGTTCACGGAAAACGAGGACCCGCCGGCGAAGTTGCCGTCTCATCATCGCGGCGGTCCCCGCCACAAGCGCGGTTGAGGCGTCAGCTGGGTGGTGCGGGATAGATCGCGCCCAGCAGACGCGCGCCTCGCGCACCTGTCACCGCTGGCAGGTTGCCCGATTCATTCGCAAGCCGCGCGCGCGCGAGCCAAGCGAAGCCGACTGCTTCAACGTAGTCCGGATCGAGCCCCAACGCTGCCGTGGTGTCGAGTCGCGCATTCGACAGCTCCCGGCGCAGCGCACCCATCAGCGCAGCGTTGTGCACGCCACCGCCGCAGGCAAAAACCTCGCGCGTGTCGCGACCATGCGCGCGCAACGCCTCCGCAATGCTGCGTGAACTGAGCGCGAGCAAGGTCGCCTGCACGTCGGCAGGAACCGCGTGGGCCGGAACACGCGCATCGAGCCAGTCGAGGTTGAATGCTTCGCGGCCGGTGCTCTTGGGCGGTGCAGCATGGAAATAAGGGTCGTCAAGCCAGCGCTCGAGTAGAGCTTCGTCGACGCGACCGCTGCTTGCCCAGGCGCCATTGTCATCACGCGGAGCGTTGAGATGGCGCGCGGCCCAGGCATCCAGCAGGCAGTTCGCCGGTCCGGTATCGAAGCCAAGTACGTCTTGCCCGGGGGTGAGGATCGTCAGGTTTGCAATGCCGCCAAGATTGAGGATGGCACGCGGTATCACCGGATCGGCGAACACCGCGGCGTGCAGCGCAGGCAGCAAGGGCGCGCCCTGGCCGCCAGCGGCGACATCAGCGCGACGAAAGTCGGCGATCGTCGCGATGCCTGTCCGCTCGGCGATCACGCTGGGGTCGCCGACCTGCAGCGTGAAGGGATGCGGTCCCGTCGGCCGGTGACAGACCGTCTGGCCGTGTGAGCCTATCGCCGCGACGCTGGTTGCCCTGATCCCGCAATGGCGAAGCACGGACAGCGCGGCCTTAGCGAAGCATTCACCGATCTCGACATCTAGACGGCCGTAGTCTTCAAGCGCAATCGATGCGCTGCTTCGCGCGAGCGCGATCACGCGTTCACGCAAGGCTGTAGGGTAGGGGAATGTGTGCGATCCCACGACCTCGAGGTGCGGCTCGAAGCGAACCAGCGCCGCGTCGATGCCGTCTGCGCTGGTGCCGGAAATCAGGCCCAGCCAGAGTGCCGGCACGTCCGGCTCAATTGCCCGCGCGGGCAAGCTGAATGCCGTCGACAAGCTTGAGTCTGGCCATCATCGGCGCACTCGCGCGCTTGAACTGGGCCAATTGCGCTGCCGGCAGCGGCTCCGGCGGCGGCAGGGTGACCGTCAGCGGGTCACGATGGCCGCCGTCGATGCGGAATTCGTAATGCAGGTGCGGGCCGGTGGCGAGGCCTGTCATGCCGACATAGCCAATGGTCTCGCCCTGCTTGACGTGTTGGCCGAGCTGCTCGTTTGCAAAACGCGACATGTGGCCGTACGCGGTACTGATGTGCGGATTGTGCTGCACGATCACGAAGTTGCCGTAGCCGGACTTCCAGCCGCGGAATACGATTTTGCCGTCTCCGGCCGCGCGGATCGGCGTGCCGGTGGGCGCGGCATAGTCGACGCCCTGATGCGCGCGCATGTAGCCTAGTATCGGGTGCATGCGTCCGGTCGAGAACGTCGAGGAAATGCGCGTAAATTCCACCGGCGTGCGCAGGAACGACTTGCGCAGCGGACGTCCTTGCTCGGTGTAGTACATGGTCTCGCCGTCCGCATTCGTGTAGCGGATGGCGGTGTAGCGCTTGCCCTGGTTGATGAAGGTGGCGGCAATGATGTCGCCGTCGCGCAGGTGCTCGCCTTCGCGGTAGATGTCGTCGTAGACCACGCTGAAGCTGTCGCCCTCGCGCAGATCCTGGGCGAAGTCGATGTCGTAGCCGAATGCGGTGGCGAGCTTAAGCACCATCCCATCGGTGAGGCCGGCCTGTTCGCCGGCGTAAAACAGCGAACGCGTCACGACCCCATGGGCGACATGGGTTCGACGTTCCACCGCGCGCTCCACCGCCGATTCCGTAACGCCAGCAGTGTCGAAGTGCAACACCACACGCGTCGCATCGCCGCGCTCGAAGCGCATGGCGGTCAGCGCACCGCTCGTATCAAGCTCGAACGCGAACTCCTGGCCCGGTCGGATATGACGTAACGCTGAAGCGTCGCCCTGCGAATCCAGTGCGCGCTGCAGGTCGGTCGGTCCGAGGCCCTGCTCGTGGAAGATGTCGGACAACGACTGGCCCGCGCGCACGTTGACGATACGCCAGTTGGGTTCGGCGCCATTCGCGCCGTAAGCGCCGATCGTCGCGTCTGCCTCGGCGCCTGGCGGCAGTTGAGGCAGGTCCAGCGCCATCGTCGTGTATGGTGTGGGTGGCGCGTCATGACGCGTTGCGTTTGCCCAGGTCGGGATCACGATGCCGACCAGAGCGGTCAGCAGAAGCGCGACGCCGCCGAGAATCCAGTGCTCGGCACGCCAGCTGACCGGCGAAGCGGTAACGTTCTGCATGAACGTCCAGCTCGACATGCGGGAATAGAAATGGAAATGCTTGCGTTGCGTGTGACGCCGGATTGCCAGACGACGAGTCTTGTGGCGGGCAGCTGGCAGGTCGTTCTGGAGGTCGGTCACGGGTCGCATTCCGGTCAATCGCCGCGTACCATAATTGTCTTTTGCAGCCGGCGTCAATGCCAATGGCGTCAAGGACTTGCGAAGAATCGTTGACTAACGAATTATTAACTGCGGCGTCCGTTTCGAGTCGCCGTTTCATTCATGATCAGCGGGGTTGCGGTCACCGATTGCGTGACTGGCGATCTGCCCAGGGACTTCCATGACGGATATGCAAGCCGCACTCGACCTGATCGGTCGCGGTGCCGACGACATCATCAAGCGTGAGGAGCTTGAGGCCCGACTCAAGCTCGGCCGCCCGCTGCGGATCAAGGCCGGCTTCGATCCCACCGCGCCGGATCTGCATATTGGCCATACGGTGCTGCTCAACAAGATGCGCCAGTTTCAGGATCTGGGGCATCAGGTGATCTTCCTGATCGGCGATTTCACCGGAATGATCGGTGATCCGACCGGCAAGAACGTCACTCGCAAACCTTTGACTCGCGAGGATATTGAGGCGAATGCGAAAACCTACGCCGAACAGGTGTTCAAGGTACTAGACGCCGAACGTACGGAAGTCCGCTTCAACTCGGAATGGTTCGGGACGATGACGGCGGCGGACATGATCCGCCTTGCCGCCAAGCACACGGTCGCGCGCATGCTCGAGCGCGACGACTTTTCAAAGCGCTACGCCGCACAACAGTCGATCGCGATCCACGAATTCCTGTATCCGCTGGTTCAGGGCTACGACTCGATCGCCTTACGGGCGGATGTCGAGCTCGGCGGCACCGATCAGCGGTTCAATCTGTTGATGGGGCGCGCGCTGCAGGAAGATGCGGGTCAGCCGGCACAAATCGTGTTGACCATGCCTCTGCTGGAGGGCCTGGACGGCGTGCAGAAGATGTCGAAGTCGCTCGGCAACTATATCGGCATCAATGAGCCAGCGATCGACATCGTCAACAAGACGATGAAAATCGACGACAAGCTGATGTGGCGCTGGTATGAGCTGCTGAGTCTGGACCGATCAGCAGCCGATATCGAGGCACTCAAGCGTGAGGTTGCTTCCGGCGCACTGCATCCACGCGACGCAAAAACGGCTTTGGCGCGTGAGCTGGCGGCGCGTTTCCACAGCTCGGCCGCAGCGAATCAGGCGATCGAGCAATGGAACGCGCTGGTACGCGAGCAGCGCGTCGACGTCGATTTGCCCCTGCTTGACGTCCCGGTGCCAGCCGGGGGTATCCGCATTGCGCCGCTATTCGTCGCGGCGAAGCTTGCGGCAAGCAATTCCGAAGTCACCCGCAAGATGGCGGAGCGCGCGCTGCGCATCGACGGCGAAGTCGTTGAAGATCGCGAATTGGCGCTGCAGTCAGGGGGTGAACACCTACTGCAGATCGGCAAGCGGGCGTTCGCTCGCGTGCGTCTGACGGCGGTTTGAAGGGCATCGTTGTCGGGTGCGGATCCGCTTCGAAAAATAGTTTCGCGGAAGGGTTGACGAATGGCGAATTGGTTGTAGGATTCGCGGCCCTTCATTGAGAGGCCTGAACCGGCCAATCGACGCAGGGGTATCCCTCCGGGATCGTTGGAAACGCGGTGCAAAATAGTTGCTCCGCGGGCATTGACGAAACGGGAATCGGATGTAAGATGCGCCCCCCTTCGACGAGGAACTCGCAAGAGCGAAACGACGAAGGCGGTGTCCGGCGAAAGTCGAGCGCCGCGAAGCGAAAAAAGATCGCTTCAGGGTGTTGACGGAAACGAAATTCGATGTAAGATGTGCGGCTCCCTTGAACGAAATGTCTTGGGGCGCGAGGCCAAAAAGCCTTGCACGCAAACGATCTTTGACAGTGTGCGCAGGTAACTTGTGTGG
>JBDSNK010000170.1:0-9161 GCA_039915385.1 Dokdonella sp. | reverse complement strand
GCTACCAGCCCGAGCCACACCTATGCTGCAGGCGGCACCTACAGCGTCTCGCTCAAGGTGACCGACAACGGCGGCCTCACCAACACCAAGACCACTTCGGTCACGGTGACGGGTGGCACGACCGGCGGCACGGTACTCGTGAACGGCGTAGCGGCGACTGGCCTGGCGGCGACCACCGGCAACATGTTGAACTACACGATGGTGGTTCCGGCCGGTGCGACGAACCTCAAGTTCGTCATGTCCGGTGGTACCGGCGACGCTGACATGTATGTCAAGTTCGGCTCCGCTCCGACGACATCGAGCTACGACTGCCGTCCATACGTCTCGGGCAATGCCGAAAGCTGCCCGATCACGACTGCCCAGGCAGGTACGTACTACGTGATGGTCAATGCGTACGCGTCGTTTACTGGCGTCAGCCTGACCGGTAGCTACTCGACCGGCGGTGGCGGCGGTGGCAACGTGCTGGTGAACGGCGTGGCTGCAACGGGTCTCGCAGCCACCACCGGCAATTCGGTGAGCTACACGATGGTGGTTCCGGCGGGCGCAACGGCTCTCAAGTTCGTCCTTTCCGGCGGTACCGGAGATGCCGACATGTACGTGAAGTTCGGTTCGGCACCGACCACCTCGAGCTATGACTGCCGTCCGTACGTTTCGGGCAATGCCGAGACGTGCTCCATCACCACCGCGCAGGCAGGCACGTACTACATCATGGTGCGCGCGTACGCCAGCTACACCGGTGTTTCGCTGAAGGGCAGCTTCACGCCGTAAGCGATCTGGAGAAAATCCCGCGCCATGGATGGCGCGAATGCGGCGACCGGTTACGACCGGTCGCCGTTTTTTTTCGGGAAGAGAGTGGGCAAAATGCGTGACGCCGGATCAGCTGCCGCTATCAGGTGCCTATCGCTTCCAATGAAGTTGAAAGCAACCCGGCTCAGCGCCTAAGAAATCTTGCGTGAATCATTTCGCTGCGGCTGCAGGCGCGACGGATGACGCGCCTTCGAAATAGGTGCGCGCGCGTGCGATCTCATCCGCCTTTGGGTGGTATTCGTTCCAGGCTTCTTGCTCGGACGCGCGGTAGCGGATCAGGCCCTTCTCGACATCGATGTCGTAGAACGGAAAGACCGCACGCAGGTTGAAGAATGCGCCAGGAGCGAACAGGAGGATGTCGGCCGCGAGATGGCCGCCCTTGAAGCTGAGCGGAAGAACGCCGTATAGCGCGTCGTAACCTTCCTCGCTCGCCTTGAATTCGTAGTTGCCGAAGCTCGTGCCGCGCATGTTTTCGCGCGCCGGAAGGCTCAGGTGCCGGTCCTTGACCAGCAGTTGCGTTCCCGCTGAGGCGAGCTGATCGTCGTCATCGACGAGCATGCAGCGAGCAGCGTTGCGGCAAGCGCCGCCACCGTCATTCCTGATTTCATTTCCTTCTCCGGTTGGCGACCATCGCCAGCGCAGAAACTATCCGATTCAGACTTTCCGTGCGCGCCTAGATGATCAGAGCGCTGCGGCCTCGAATCGATTCGCGTCGCGGTTCTTGCGTACCCGCGACGGGTCCCAGATGCGTCCATTCATGGCGATGTAGACGCCGTCAGGCAGGGTCTGCACTGCGCCGACGGCGCAGCCAATGTTGAACACCGCGTCCGAGCCCTTGAACAATGCGGGATTGAGCGCGCCCGTCAGCACCACGACCTTGCCCGCGAGATTCGCCAACGCATGCGCGGTCTCGACCATCGTATCGGTGCCGTGCGTGACCAGCACATGCCGGTGTGGTTGCTGTTCGATTGCGCTGCGTATCGATTGCCGGTCATGGTGGTCCATGTGCAGGCTGTCCTTGCGCAGTACGGGCACCACGTCGAACGTGAAGGCAACCCCAAGCGCTTGCAGGATGTCACCGATTTGCGGCTCGCCGATCTGGAAGGTCGATTTGTCGTCGAAATAGATTTTGTCGATCGTGCCGCCGGTGGTGACGATGACGAGGTGCTGCATGGCGATTCCCATGGCGTTCGCGGCGCAGCCGCATCAAGGATCGGGATTGTCGACGAGAGTCGCCGCAGCGTCCATCGGGATCGGTCCAACCGCGACAGGCTGCAGCGCGCGCTGCCCGAACACCATGCCCTCAAGCCCTCCCGAATCAGGGAGGGCTGCAGTGTCGAAACTACGCCGCGAGCCGCTCGTTTGCACGAATCGCCGCATGCGCCGAGGCGATCGCCTGTGCTTTCTGCTCTGCGCCCAAGGCCACGCCCTCGGCACGCAGGATCTCGATGTCGGTCACGCCGAGGAAGCCGAACACCTGGCGCAGATACGCTTCCTGGAAATCGAATGCCGCGCGGGGTGTACCCGCACCATAGAAACCACCGCGGGATGAGGCGAGGATCACGCGCTTGCCGCCAGCGAGTCCTTCGGGACCGTTCGCGCCGTAGCGGAAGGTCTTGCCGGCAACGGCAACGCGATCGATCCATGCCTTCAGCGTGCTCGGGATCGAGAAGTTGTACATCGGCGCACCGATCACGATCACGTCAGCGGCAAGGAATTCCTCGAGCACTTCAGCGCCGACGCGGACGCTCGGATCGCTGCCGTCCGTGGCCGGCGTCCAGTGCGCCAGTGGCTGTGCGGCGACATCGCGATAGGTGACCTGCGTGCGCGGATGCGTACGCATCCATGCATCGACAATCGCGCCGCTGAGCTCGCGCGAGACGGAATAGGTGCCCAGTGCGCTGGAATCGACATGTAACAGATTCATGGTATGTCCCTCGACGGGGTAAAGGCCCGTTTGACGGGAAACAACGTATTCCATGGACAATCAGCGGATAAGTCCGCAAGAATACGATAGTTCGTTCGCCATGGAGAACAATGATGTCGGCTATCGAAGGCGCCTTGCACGACCTGAACGATCTGCGGTTCTTCGCAGCGGTGGTCGAACATCGCGGGTTTTCCGCAGCCGGGCGCGCGCTGGGGACACCCAAGTCACGCCTCAGCAAACGCGTCTCCCAGCTTGAGGAACGCCTCGGCGTGCGCCTGCTGCAGCGGACCACGCGAAGTTTCGCGGTGACTGAAATCGGCGAGCGCTTCTACGCTCACTGCCGCGCGGCGCTGGAAGAGGCGCAAGCGGCGCAGGACGTTGTCGATGAACTGCGCGCCGAGCCGCGCGGGATTGTGCGCGTCAGCTGCCCGGTGTCGCTTGCGCAGACCATCGTTGCGCACGTGCTGCCGGATTTCCTGATCCAGTTCCCGAAGGTGCAGGTGCGCCTGCTCGCAAGCAACCGGCGCGTCGACGTGATCAACGAGGGATTCGATCTCGCGATCCGTGTGCGCGACAAGCTCGACACGGATGCCTCGCTGGTGCTGCGTACCTTCGGTCAATCGCGCGTGCTGCTGGTGGCGAGCCCGACGTTCCTTGATGCACACGGCAGGCCGCAGAATCCGGATGAACTTGAGCGGCTGCCGCTACTGTCGATGCTCGAACACGAAGGCGCGCAGATGCTCGAACTGACCGATGCGCAAGGCCGCAAGACCAATGTCGAGATGCACGCGCGCGTCGCCTGCGGCGATTTCGCGGTCCTGCTCGAAGCGGCAAGACGCGACGTCGGCATCGCGATGTTGCCCGAGTTCGTCTGCGCGCCCTCGATCACGCGCGGTGAGCTCGAAGTCGCGCTGCCGACCTGGAGCATGCCGCAGGGCACGATGCATTTCGTCTATCCGAGCCGGCGCGGTCAGCTGCCTGGTGTTCGTTCCTTTGTGGAATTCCTCGTCGAGCGTCTGCCCGGTGCCGTGCAGCTCAAGCACGAACAATGCAATCGGCGCAAGGCCACTGAAACCTCGGCTTGATGGAAAACCGATAACACCGGACGCAGTTGCGGGCTGAGGTCTTGCTCGTTCACCCTCTGCTCGATCAGCCCGCCGCTGCTCGCCTGCGCTTGTCGCTGCGTGCATCCCAGCCGAGGGCGCCGATCAACACGACGCAAAGCACGGCTTCGAGCAGCGCAGGCCCGCGCGCAGCGGGTATCACCCACGCGGCGACGACGCCGTGGCAGAAATAGAACAGTGCAACGATGCCGACCCAGAGCAGGGCGCGGCGCGCGCTGGTTCGCAATGCGAATAGTGGCAGCAGAAGTGGTGGCAGGGTCAATGTGAGCGCGAAGAGAGGAATGCCTTTCGCAGGTGGTGCAAGCCACAGGTACCACGCCGGTTGCAGGAGAACGAGCAATGCCCACGCGAGCAATCCGACCGACAGCGCCTTCATGCGCGCGCTTCCAGTCGCGCAGCGATGTCGGCGACGCGTCGTCCGAGTGCGCGCGCGAGGATGCGCTCGTCCTCGCTGACCGGATTTTCTCCGCTGACGCCGCCGACGTGGCGCGCTCCATACGGCGAGCCACCACCCTGCGTGCGGTTCACCGCTGCCTCCGTGTAGGGCAGGCCCACAATCAGCATGCCGTGATGCAGCAGTGGCAGCATCATCGATGCCAGCGTTGTTTCCTGGCCGCCGTGCATCGTGCTGGTCGATGTGAACACGCCCGCCGGTTTGCCAACGAGCGTGCCTGATGCCCATTCTGCTGCCGTGGAGTCGATGAAGTACTTCAGTGGCGCCGCCATGTTGCCGAAGCGGGTCGGGCTGCCGAGCACGAGACCCACGCATTCGCGCAGATCATCGCGGCAAGCGTAAGGCGCGCCTTCTTCGGGCTCCGGCGGCGCTGTCGCCTCGGTGATGGGTGCCACCGGCGGCACGCTGCGCAGACGCGCCCGCATGCCGTCGATCTCCTCGACGCCGCGCGCAACCAGGCGCGCGAGCTGCGCGGTTTTGCCGGTGCGGCTGTAGTAGAGAACCAGGATTTCGCTCATGCGGATCGCTGCAATGGCTCGGTTTCAAGCCCTCCCCTTCAAGGGGAGGGTTGGGTGGGGATGGTGTATGCGAGACCCCTGCTTGGTCCAGTCGCATGCACTGGGTTAGGCTCAGCTCCATGCTGCTTCGCCTTGCCAAGTTTGCCAGATCACGCTACGACCGCGAGCGGATGGCGGCATTCCTCGAATTTACGTGGCATCGCTTTCTCGAAGACCGCTGCATGCAGACCGCGGGTGCGCTGTCGTTCACGACGGTTTTCGCGCTGGTTCCACTGACAGCGGCGATTCTCGGCATCCTTGCTGCGTTTCCCGGATTTGCCAGCTGGCGCGATCAGATCACGCTGTGGGTGTTCGACAACTTCGTGCCGGCAGCCGGCGGCACGGTGCAGGGTTACATCACGCAGTTCGCCGACAATGCGAGCAAGGCGACTGCGGTTGGAGCACTGGTGCTGCTGTTCAGCGCGGTCTCGTTGATGATGAGCATCGAGGACGCGTTCAACCGCATCTGGCGAGTGCAGATTGCGCGCCGTGCGGCTGCGCGTTTCGTGATCTACTGGACGGCGCTGACGCTCGGTCCATTGTTGCTGGTTGCCGCGCTGGCGATCAGCTCGTATGCGCTCGCGCTGCCTTTCATTGACGCGGCCGAAGCGCAATTTTCGGTCAAGGCACGCGTGCTTGCCGTGCTGCCCTTTCTCATCGTTTGGAGTGGCATGCTCGCGGCCTACGCGGTGATCCCCAATCGCAGCGTGCGCACGCGCCACGCGCTGATCGGCGCGTCCATCGCAGCGGTCATGTTCGAGCTGGCGAAGCGCGGCTTCGCCCTGTACGCGACCAACTACGCAAGTTATCAGGCGGTGTACGGCGCCCTCGCGATGGTGCCGATATTCATTTTATGGATCTATCTTTCGTGGACGATCGTGCTGTTCGGCGCATCGATCACCGCCTCGTTGAGTGCGTTCGACTACCGCCCGGCCACCCAGCGATTGCCGCGCGGGCACGAATTCGCTGGTCTTCTGCGCGTGATTGCGCGCTTTGCCGATGCGCATCGCGAAGGGCGTGGGATGCATAGCACGGAACTATGCGCTGCAGAACCTTTCCTGACAGACGACCTCTTGCAGCGCTACCTCGGCGACCTCCATCGCGTCGGTCTGATCCAGCGCGGTGAGCTCGGCGAATGGATGGTCGTGCGCAGCCTCGCGAGTATCGATCTGCTCGAAATCTACGAGGAGGGCGCGTATCGTCTGCCGCTCGATGTGCGCGCCTGCGGCGACGATCTGCCGCGAGCTGCAGGCGCGTTGCTCGCCAGACTCGGCGACCAGGTGCGTACGACGCTCGACGTGTCGTTGGCGGGCCTGTTTTCACCGGATGTACCATCGACCACTTCCGCCGCGCCACTGGCGCCGAAGAACCCTTACGATCCGACGGAGCACGCATGAAACGCATTCGATTCCTCCTGCTCGCGACACTCGTCGCGGGTCTCGCCTGCGTCGGGGTTGCATCGGCAGCAACCGCCAAACAACCTTCGTTGAAGATCACCACACTCGACGGCAAGGTCTTCGATCTTGCCGCGCAGCGCGGCAAGTGGGTGATCGTGAATTTCTGGGCAACCTGGTGCTCGCCATGCATCAAGGAGATGCCGGACATTTCGGCCTTCGTCGCCAGCCACAAGGACGTCGCCGCGATCGGTCTCGCCTTCGAGGACACCGAGAAAGCCGAGGTTGTAGCGTTCGCGAAAAAGCATCCGGTCGTGTATCCGCTCGCGCTTCTCGATATGTACAAGCCGCCGGAGGATTTCGGTGCGCCGCGCAGCCTGCCAACCACCTACGTGATTGCGCCGGATGGCACCATCGCGAAGACAATTGCCGGACCGATCACGGCGACGGATCTCGAGAAGGCGATCAAGGCCGGCGCGGCGCAGTAGGTAGCGAGGCATGGCGAGCGCGCGCTTTCACATATCGGGTATGGTGCAGGGCGTTTTTTTTCGCGCGTCAACCGAGCGACGCGCGCGCGAGCTCGGTCTGACGGGTCTTGCAAGAAACCTCTCGGATGGGCGCGTCGAAGTCGTCGCCAGCGGCACCCCGCAGGCGTTGGCAAACTTGCAGGCCTGGTTGCAGCAGGGGCCGCCGGCTGCACGTGTCGATGAGGTTGAACGCACGGAGTTGCCGGCGCAGGATCACGTGGACTTCACCACGCAATGAACCGCCTCAGCCACGATGCCGTCAATCCCTCCCCGCCAAGGCAAGGGTTGGGTGGGGATGGTGTGAGGTGTGGCGCTGACGACACCGCGACAGAGATTCCTCGCGCAGGCTACTCCCAGTGAAAAATCCGAAGCTTCGTTGCCGGCAAACGACACAGCCGGGTCCCAGACGAACAAGGCCGGAAACCGCGATGCCCGAGCGCGAGCCGCGCCATGGCCTCGCACGCGTGATCTCAAAGCTTGGCATTGCATCGCGCACGCAGGCCACGACCTGGATCCGCGCCGGCCGCGTCACCGTCAACGGCCGCATCGTGCGCGATGCGGAAATGCCGATCGATGCGGCGCGCGATCACATCGCCATCGACGGCAGCGTGATCAGCGCGCGCGAGCGCATCTATCTCATGCTCAACAAACCCCGTGGTTACGTGACGAGCGCCGCCGACGAACGCGGTCGCGACACCGTATACGCGCTGCTCGCCGATTCGGGCCTGCCCTGGCTCGCCCCCGTTGGTCGCCTCGACAAGGCCAGCGAAGGACTGCTGCTGTTCACCAACGACAGCGTCTGGGCTGCGCGCATCTCCGCGCCGGAATCACAGCTCGACAAGACCTACCACGTGCAGATCGATCGCCTGCCCGACGCAGCATTGCTCGACGCGCTGAGCGTCGGCATCGACGAGCGCGGTGAGCATTTGTCCGTCAAGGCCGTGCGCGAACTGCGGCGCGGTGACAAGAATGCGTGGCTTGAGATCGTGCTCGATGAAGGCCGCAACCGGCAGATTCGCCGCATCCTTTCAGCGTTCGAAGTTGGCGTGCTGCGGCTTATGCGCGTGGCGGTTGGCGAATTGAACCTCGATACCCTCGCAAAAGGGGCTTGGCGGAAGCTCCACGAGCGTGAGGTCGCGCTTCTGGTTCAGTGATGGCGAGACTCCATACCAACGGGCCACAAGGTCCCATGCAGTCGACCGGCTTCGGCGCTCACGCGCTTGTGGGCGGATGCCCCTGAAGCGTTGAACGAGAGGACTCGACTCTTGCCGGCCAGTCGAGAAGGTCAGCTTTCTGGAATCCGTCACGGCCGAACTTCGCACCACGCACACTGACTGCTCGCCGATGGCCGCAAAACCCACCAGCGGACGGTCATCAACAGCCGCTTCCGGGAAGTCTGTCGTCATCCATGTGGCGCACTCAATGTCGTGCCGCCGAAGCAGTGCAGCCCCGGGCGCAATCGACGACCACAGCATCCACTGCCTGAACGTTCGCCACCGCACTGACCAAACATGGTGCACTGGCTACATTGATGTGCTAAACGGTCGATTCCGCCGTTGATCGCGGTAGCCCTGCGTCTTCGATAAGGATTCCCAGTGCCAACGGTACCAGGCCCGGCGAGTGACCTGCGGATTTCTACAGCGAGGATTCTGGTCCTTGGTGTACTCGTCGTGTTGTCCAGTTGGATTTCAATTCACTTTACGCGCGCGCCAGGCTCGGTGTCCACGATCTGGGCGGCGAGCGGAATGCTCGCGGGAGTGCTGCTTGTTTCTCCGCGCCGCGAGTGGCGTGGATACCTGCTAGTCGCGTTCGCCGCCAGCCTGATCGCCCGCACTGTTGAAGGCGACGCGTGGTTTTCTATTCTCGGGCTCAGCTTCGCGAGCGTCCTCGAAGCCGGTGTAGTCTCGTTAGTGCTCACGTACTACGTGGGCGACTGGAGCCATCCCGGCAGCATCAAACGCGTCGGATGGATATCCGTTGGCAGCAATCTGTGCGCATGTGCGCTGTCCGCCTTGCTCGTTGCAACGGTCCTTGCAAGTTTCGGTACAGCGTCTTTTGTAACCGTGCTCGGCCACTGGTTCGTCTCGCACACGCTTGGCATGGCGATTTTTGCCACGCTCACGGGCGTTGCATTGCAACGAGGGCGACAATTGTTCGGCAGACCCGGGCACCGACTGGAATTCGCGTTGACCCTCGCGCTGGTCGCCGCTGTCAGCGTGGCAGTATTTTCACAATCGCGACCCCTCTTGTTCCTCATCTATCCGCCGCTGATGTTTTGTCTGTTTCGTCACCGCTTTGACGGCGTCGTGCTGGGTATCGCAGTCGTTGTATTCATCTCGATAGCCGAAACGCTGGCCGGTAACGGGCCCAT